>JAFUGM010000067.1 GCA_017469355.1 Solobacterium sp.
GCATTCCCGTCATTTTCTTAAACACACGGGAGAAGTGTGCCAGATCCAGGAAACCAACCTTTTCACTGATATCTCCAATCCGGAGACTGGGGTCTTTCATCAGCTCCTTTGCCTTACGGACTCGAATTCCATTTAATACTTCGGAGAAGTTTTCACCCATAACCCCGTTAATCAGTTTGGACAGATGCCATGGGCTGACATATACCTGTTCTGCGACATCATTCAACTGAATTTTTTCCGCATAATGTTCTTCCATATATGCCAGGGCATTTTTAACAATGAAGTTTCCTGCGACAGCTGTAGTGCTCTCGGTCTCCTCCTCTGCAGCAGGTTTGTTCTTCTCTTTCAGTGCAGTTGTCATTGCGTCAACAGCTTCGTTGATCTCAGCCATTTTAGAAGGTTTCAACAGAAATCGGCGGACACCCAGTGTAACGGCTTCTCTGGCATACTCAAAATCCCGATAACCGGTAAGTATGGTAATCTCCATGTCCTTATGTTCGCTCTTTAGCGCAGCGATCATTCCCAGACCATCAAGATTTGCCATGCGGATATCTGAAAATAAGATATCCGGATTTACCCGGTTAACCAGTGCGAGTCCTTCTGCACCGCTGTTTGCGGTACCGACAACTTCGCAGTTGTACTTCTGCCAGTCAACCATTTTCGTGAGTCCCTGAGCGATAATTGGCTCATCATCCACAATTACAACCTTAAACATTGTGTGCCCTCCGGTTCATTTTATCCTTTCACCGCGCCTGCTGTCATACCCTTTATAATATATTTCTGCAGGAAGATATAAATGATAATGACAGGGATAATAACGAGTGTAACCGCACTGGCCATCAGGCCATAGTTCGTTCCTTCCTGGGATGTCAGTTCATTGAGAAGACGGGTAATACCGATCATCTCCGGACGACGCAGGAAGAACATCTGCGTGAAGAGATCGTTATAAGACCATAAGAAGGAGAAGATCGCTACCGTCACAAAGGAAGGTTTACATAGCGGAACAATAATCTTGAAAAAGATCTGAAGTGTATTACAGCCTTCCATATACGCTGCTTCTTCCAGTTCAATCGGCAGTGATCGTATGTATCCTTTCAGAACAATGATCGCAAAAGACAGATTTCCCGCGATAGCCGGAAGAATAATACTTAGCATCGTCACTGGCCAGGAGGCTGTATTGGTAATACCCCAGGAGGTCTCCATGCGGTATACCGGAATAATCGTCGCAAATACCGGAAACATCATTCCCGCTACGACAAGATTATCGAGAAGCTTCTTGCCGGGGAATTCATACCGGCACAACGCATAGGCCGCCATTCCGGCGATCAGAATCACGCATAACGCTACAATTCCCGAAATGAACAGCGAGTTTCGATATGCGGTAAAGATATTCAGGTTATTGAATGCCTTACGGTAATTCGCCAATGTGAAGAGATCCCCAACCGGCAGCGCAAATGAATTTGCCAGAATCTTATCCTTCGCTTTAAAGGAATTCATAACGACCCAGATAATCGGGTAGACCGTCGTCAATGCCCACAGCACCAGAACGATATACAGGCCTTTGGGATCGCTGTCCCGCTTTTCTAATTTCGCTTCCTTCATATCAGTAATCCTTCTCCTTGAATATCCGATTGGTTACCTGCGAGAGAACAATTCCCAGTACAACAATCAGAATTGCGATTGTAGAACCATAGTCCACGTTCTTGGCTTCCATTGTCTGGTAGTACATATAGGTGCCGGTAAGGAATGTGGATTTGATCGGCATTCCCTTCGGAAACATGGTCCATGGCAGATCGAATACTTTCAGCGCACCCGTTACACCCAGCACGGCACAAGTGCACAGCACATTATGAATTAACGGCAGAGAGATATACTTCACCCGCTGCCAGCGCGATGCGCCATCAATCATTGCGGATTCATACAGTTCCGAAGAAATTCCATTCAGTCCGGTTTCAATGATGACAAAGTAGAAGCCAACATACTGCCAGGCTACCGGCAGCATCATTGTCATTAATGCATGGCTTTCATCCTTCCAGTCAGTAAGCGATGCCTTTCCCATCGTCTCCAGAATCTGATTCAGCATTCCCTTGTCGTAAAGGAAGATCAGATTAAACAAGAGACCCAGTGCAGTAGCGCTGATTACGATTGGAAAGAAATAAACGGTACGGAAGAACTGTGTTCCGTGTTTGACATTATCAACCATCAGCGCCAATACAAGCGCTAATCCAACCTGTACGATCAGTGTCACTACAATCATGAGACAGGTATTCTTCAGACTGGTCCAGATCTCCGCATCCTTGATCAGCGTGACATAGTTGATATACCAGGGATCATTCCATTCTCCCGCCGGAAGACCGAGGGTTCGAATGGACTGAAAGCTGTTGAGAATGTTCATGAAGAACGGGTAATACAGATACAGTGCCATAAACGCAAATGCGGGCACGAGAAACAGCGGAAGCCATTTCTTATTCTTATAGATATTTGACATATCACTCCTTGGAGAAAACCGGCCGTCTGTGCAGACAGTCACAGGCAGCCGGTCATTCTAAATTTGATTTGTGTTACCTGTGTTTCAGACAATCGTCCTGACACTCAGCCCTGTGTCGCGTAGTAGGTATCAAGACCTTCCTGTACAGCCTCAGCGATATCCTTCTTGCCGGTTACGAGTTCAGGCATTCCATCGAATGTGGAAGTTCTGCATTCACCGCTGAAGGAATCCTGTACCGCGCCTGTGAAGCTTGTGACCTTGGACATCATGCGGATGGCCTTGATCTGCAGGGAGTTGAACTGAGACTCATCAACTTCCGGAGCGTTGTTCAGTGCAGTTGCGGTGTGCTGTGCAAACAGCGGAACGATTTCATCACTGGTCATGTATTCTACGAAGGATACTGCCGCTTCACGAGTTGCGGGATCTTCCCATGCTTTTCTTGTGATGTAGTAACCCATGGACAGACCGCCGATCAGATCAGTTGTCTTACGAGCATCCTGGCCAGGGAAATAGGTGACATCAAAGTGGTCAAGCTTAGCGGTATCGAGAGTGGACGCATCTTCCGGATCGCTCTGGCACGCAGAGACAATTCCGCCTACCTTCCAGGAACCATCGAGAAGGAACGCTGCCTTTCCGTCGGTGAACATAGCGAATGTTTCATCATCAGTTGCGGAAAGTGTGTTGTCCGGGAAATAACCCAGTTCATACATGGTCTTGATATCTTCGAGACCTGCGACCCATTCCTGACCCAGTTCATCCTCAGAAGAAGCTGGGATGTCGAGATGATTCTCCGGTGTCTGATGATTGAAGATACCGAACTCCCACCAGTAATGCGGGATGTTGCCAAGAGCTGCGGCCACCGGTGTGTAACCCGCATCCTTTACCTTCTGACAGATGTCCAGGAAGTCTTCCCAGGATGTATTTTCATCCGGCAGTGCAACGCCAGCAGCGTCAAGAACTTCTGTATTCGCAAACAGCGCTTCCCAATAACCATTCACAGGTACTGCGTATTTTACGCCGCCCGCAGGAGAAGCTGCAATACGTCCATCATCCATGTTAGATGCGTATTCCGGATATTCTGCACGGATCTCATCGATGGATACGACCTTCCCCGCTTTTACGAAGTCATTCGCATCTGCACCGTTGAAGAAGAACAGTACGTCCGGTTCTGAACCGGTTTCGAAGTCTGTTACGACTCTGGTTTTGAAGTTTTCGTCAGAAGTCGCGGAAGTATCCACAACTTTGTTTCCGGTTTCGGATTCCCATGCCTTTACAGCATTTTTGAAGTTCTGCGCATTGCCGTCTTCACCCGCAAATGTTGTTGTGACATTCAGACTTACAGATTCAGCTCCTGCAGAAGCAGCCCCTTCAGAAGATACCGGAGTATCTGCTGTATCGGTTCCTGTTTCAGAGGAAGTGTCTGTACCGCAGGCTGTAAAGGAAACAGCCATCATCGCCGCAAGAGCGATATTCCAAATCTTTTTCATTCTTCCCTCCAATAATCAAGTGGTAGTGTTCGGAAGATTCGGGATGCTGATCATTCATCCTTCCTATTCCTGAGAAGTACTGCGCATGTACTTCATCGACAGTGTCAGAATAGACGAAAGCGCTTACCCCTTGAATTGTCAGGGTTGTGACTTTTTGACAATAATTGTGGAGACCGTAGTTCCCTTTCCATCCGATTCAATGGTCAGTCCAGACCCCTCTCCATACAGCATTTTCAGGCGCTTATTCACATTACGAATACCGATATGGCTGGCATGCTTTAAAGGAGTTTCCTCATCGGAAAGAAGCTGTTTGATCTTTTCCTTATCTTCTTCGGAAAGCTCTCCTTTGTTTTCGATCACAATATAGAGATCACTTCCCGCAGTCTCCCCACCTCGGATGGTTACCGTCACATAGCCAGCACCGGAGTCATCTCTTCCATGTTCTACGGAATTCTCAATGATCGGCTGAATGATAAGTCTAGGGACCATGTATTCAAACGCTTCCTTATGCTCAATGGATCTTGTGCAGATGAACTTCTCCCCAAACCGGCACTGGATGATATACAGATACGCATCCACATAATCGAGTTCTTCCCGCAGTGTGATTAACGGTTTTTTGTCGCGGTTCAGCGTCGCACTCATCATGGTAGCTAATGCCTCAATCATTTCCGCAACCTTATCGTTTCCGCCCAAACGCGCTTCCCAGTTGATGATCTCCAGCGTGTTGTTCAGAAAATGCGGGTTGATCTGCGACTGCAGTGCATGAATGTTCGCATCACGCAGTGCAATTTCCTCCAGGTAAATCTTTTCAAACTGATCCTTCAGCTTCAGACTCATCTCATTGAAGTTGGTATCGAGATCCGCAATCTCTCCGTTTTCCGTATGAACCGGAACGACTGCGCCATAGTTTCCTTTGGTAATTTCTCCAGAAGCAGCCGCAAGCTCTTCTACCGGAATCGAAACCCGCTTGTTGAAAAAGTTCAGAAGCAGACCGATTAGGGGAATAATGAAAACCATCATTACCACAAATACCTGCGCTGGCACATGGAGTTCCCGATTGACCGCTTCCCGGTCAAACTGAACCGCATAGACCATGCGATTCGTGCCAAGATCATACCGATGATAAATCAGATCTGTTCCGGAGAATTCGATGTTTCGGTTCCCGATCATGTCAAGGTAATCCAGTGAAACATCATCTCCGGTCTCACTGAACAGTTCAGTTTCGTTGCAGAAAACGGTATATCCCTTAAACCGCCATACCGAGCGCAGCGATTCAAAGATGCGGGTATCATTCAGTTCCATGAACAAAACAGCATATGGATGGAAGCTGTGATCCATGACATTGCGCACAAGATAAATCCGGTTAGCAGCTGTGATCAGCACGGTATCAGTATCGATGTGCTGGGAGGCTTCCATTACCGCTTCTTTTCCATACGCATAAAACATGCGCTGGCTGTTATTGAGATAAGTACTGCCGGTAAAGTAAAACTTATCCGGCATGGCGGTATAGTAAAGACCGGTCATTTTATAGTCGTCATTAAACTTATATTTTTCTTCCAGCAGGGAACTGGTACCGGCATAAAGCTCTGCCTCATTGCCATTAGTCAGATAGCTTTCATAGATCTCACGCAGGCGGCCATTATAGGAGATATCCTTGGATTGTGTAATACAGTCATTTAACCGCAGCGTACAGATCTCCACTGCCTTCTCCGTTGTGGTGGAAATGGTTCGGTTAATCTGTTTGTTCAGACTACGGGAAATCATTCCGGTAAGCAGAACCACAATCACAAGCAACGGAAGCAGCCAGCTGATAAACAGCATGGATAACATGGAATTCTTCAGAGAACGTCGTTTTGTCATAAGCTAATATTACCCAATATACCGAAAAAAGGCATTGCGCCTTTTCTCACTGATTCAAGTTCAAATAATCCCGGTAAACCGCACAGATCTGTTCTGCCATGTCCTTTGTCGGCATTTCACAGAACACACGGAGCAGCGGTTCCGTTCCAGAGAAACGAACCGAAACCCATCCGCCGTTTTCAAAGCGGATCTTACATCCGTCCATATAGGAGATATCCGTGATGCCCAGTGGCATGGGAGGAACTTCCTTATCTTCCATGATTCGTTTCAGAAACGATTCCTTCAACTCTTCCGAGAAGCGGTAGTTATGTTCTGCCATGAACGAACTTCCACACTCTGCCTGAATCTCATCATAGATTTCTGACATCTTCCTTCCGGTTACCGCCAACATTTCCGTTAACAGGGCAGCGGCGTAAACACCATCTTTTCCTTTAATCCGACCCTGAATCGCCATACCTCCGGAAGACTCACCTCCGATAATTGCGCCGGTTTCATCCATCTTCGCAGATACCCATTTGAATCCAACCGGAACCTCATAACAGGTTTCATGGAAGGACTCTGCCAACCGGTCCAGAATATGTGTCGTACACAGATTCCGCACGCACGGCCCTTTCCTTCCCCGATATTTCACAAGATACCAGTACAGCAGAACAAGAATATCGTTCGGAGAAAGGTAACGGCCATTATTGTCAATAATTCCAATTCGGTCCGCATCTCCATCGGTGGCGATGCCAAGATCGCATTCCTTCTGAACTACGTAATTGCTTAATTCTCTCATCGCTTCCGGATTTGGTGCAGGCATCCGCCGTCCAAACAATGTGTCGTGGTTACCATGAATGGTTTCCACTTCACAACGGGCAGTAATCAGAATGGTTTTGATTGCGGTCTCTGAAACACCATACATTGGATCCAGCGCAATCTTCAGTCCCGCATTACGGATCGCAGTGACATTAATATCATCAAGAATGGAATCCAGATACTCATTAATCGGATTGATCTCTTCAATCAGGCCGGAAGAAACTCCTTCTTCATATGGAATTGCCTGTACCGGCTCCTGTACTTCACCGATAAACCGTTCAATATCCGCTGTCTGTTCCAGATCCGCGTCTCGTCCTCCGGCAGTAAATACCTTAACGCCGTTATACAATGCGGGGTTATGACTTGCGGTAACCATCATTCCATAAGGAAGTCCCTTCTGCTGCACATAAAACATGACCAGCGGTGTCGGGCAGGAGCGGTTGATGAGTTTTGAAGAAATCCCTTCCGCCGCAAATACTTCCGCCATCCACTGCATCGCTTCCTTTGCGAGAAACCTGCGGTCATATCCGATGACCATTACCTGATCTGATACACCTTCGTGCTTCATCTTCTCTACCATGGCTTTCGCAAGAAGCTGAATATTGCTTTTTGTAAATTCATCGCCGATCACGGCGCGCCATCCGCCTGTCCCAAAATGAATCATGTCTTATTCCTCCATGACAGCTGTAACTGTATGTTCACTGCCGCTGTTCTGTACTGTTATGGTCTTCACTTCTTCTCCATCGAGATACAGCTTCACATGTCCGTGTTCCAGATGATGCGGATTGGTTACCGTAATATGGAAACAGCTTCCCCGCCATACACGGTCTGCCTGAAATCCATCCCATTCCGCAGGAATGCATGGATCAATCACAAGGCTCTGAAAATCCGGACGAATTCCTAACATGTAATGCGTAGCACTGAAGTAACTCCAGCCTCCAGATCCGGTCATGAATGGGTGATGTGCCTGTCCATAGGTACTGTGATCCTTACCGGAAATAAACTGGCAGTAACTGTATGGTTCTGCAACCCGTGTTTCGATCTTATCGTTCTGATAATACGGAGTTAATGCATGATAGTATTCCATGGCTTGATTCCCATGGCCAAGACGGCACTCCGCTGCCCATACCCAGGGGTTTGGATGAGAGAATACCGATCCGTTTTCCTTTAAACCGGGATACACCCGTGTCACAAAGCCGATATCATCATCCGGCTCGGTATATGCCGGCGCATTCAACATGATCCCCCATGGCGTATATAAGTATTCATGAATCGCAAGGAGCGCCTGTTCCGCATATTCCTGCGGTGCGCATCCGGAAAGCACCGCCCAGGCATTGGACTCCAGGTGTACTTTCCCTTCTTTATTGGAGTCAGTTCCGATCTTCTTTCCTGAAGCAGTAAACCCTCTCAGATACCAGTGCCCATCCCAGAGCACACGGTTTAAATGTGTCTTCAGCGCAATCAGATGGTCATTATATGCTAAGACATCCTCTCCCCGACCGAGATAACATGCGCATTCAATGAACCTTGTCAGTGCCTCAATCAACAGAAAGGAAACCAGTGCGGATTCTCCGCCGCCAAGATTCAGACAGTCATTCCAGTCCGCCCGCAGTCCCTGACAGATTCCGTGATCTCCAACATGCGTTAATGAGAAATCCAGAATCTTCTTCATATGTTCATAGACGGTACCGCTTCCTCCGTCGCAGTATCCGTATTCTTCATCAAGGAATCTGTCATTACCGGTTTCCTTGACGTATTCCACAATCGTAGGTATGAGCCACAGGGCATCATCCGAACAGGCATCCTTCAGTCCGTGAACCTTTGAACTTCCCTCCGGTTCCGGGATCACTGTGGGAGATTTGAACGGCTTCTTAATCTGGTCAGCCGGGGCTTTCGGCGCAAACCAGGACGGTTCAAACAGATGAATCCCGTAACCGGAGGATGTCAAAGCTCTGAGCAGTTCAACAATTCTCTGCCGGCATTTCACTGGATTGGAATGAATGACAGTCATGGCATCCTGGGCGGTATCACGATACCCAAGACCGGTTCTTCCTCCTACTTCGATGAAAGACGCGAACCGGGAGAACATGACATTGATCTCACTCTGGTACAGTGTCCACGTATTTAACATGGTATTCATTCCAACATCCGGTGTATGGATGTTCAGTTTATTCTGTTTTTCCTGCCAGAAGGCACGAAGCTTCTGATAGGCTTCATCTAACGCCTCCGGATGTTCGTATGCATGTTTTACCCGCATCGCATCCTCATAGCGTCCTTCCCCAAGGAAATACACCAGGCGCACTGTTTCACCGGGTTTCAGAATTACCGTTTTCTGCAGGGAGGCACAGTGATTTCCACCGAGCTCCTTCAAGTTGGAACAGGCGCCGCGAACTACCGCCTGAGGATCACTTTCCGTATGATAGGTCCCCAGGAATGCGTCGCGCAGGCAATCGTATCCATCCGGTTCAAAATTCGCGGTAAAGTACTGATATCCTTCTTCTTCGTAATACAGATCATAAAGAATGACACCGTCCTTATAATCACTCCCGGCGCAATATAAAGACATCTGGAAATTCTGGTTATCAATCATGATGTGATGAAACGAAAACTCCGCATAGGAAAATACGTCCAGCGTTCTGGTTCGATGATCCTGATTAGTCAGTGTCACATCCCAGATCAATACCGGTTCCCCGATTGGAATGGAAAGTTTTTCTTCCGCATGAATGTTTGAATAATCACATTCATATACTGAATAGGATAATCCGTGTCTGGTACGATAGGACGCCACATCAAGCGGTTTTCCAACCGGCTGCCAGGAAACCGACCAGTAGTCCCCTGTCTCCGCATCCCGCAGATAGATATAATCACCCGGGCGGTCCATGGGAACACTGTTTCCCCGGAAGCGGGTGATCCGATGATATTCCGGACTCTTATAAAAGAGATATCCTCCGGCAGTATGGTTTACTACTGCCGCCATATCTTCCACACCCAGATAATTGGTCCAGGAAGTAGGCAGATCGACTCTGTCGATCACATATTCATTGTGTTCTTCATCAAAATGGCCGTATTGCATGAGTTCCTCCGGTCCTGTCACTTTTCATTGTAAAAATCGGAGGAAATTATCCCATCGTTCAGTTTGTCAGTTTTTGATTGATTTTGCGCTATCGAACATATAAAAACACCGGAGTGTCCCGGTGTGATGTGGTTTCCTCATGAGTGACTCATGTGAAATTGTCGTTTGGTTTCGTAAAGCTTTTCATCTGCCTGTTTCATATAGGTGCTGTAAGAAATCGAAGGATCCTCACACCGCATATACCCATAACTGATGGTGATGTCATACGGCCGATTCAGCTGTTCACAACGGTTATGGGTATAGGAAGCGATATTATCAATTAACTGTTCCGGAGATATCTCCTCCGCACTCTCCTGTGGCCTCCATGCCAGAAGGAACTCATCTCCGCCATATCTCGCCGCAAAGGCGCTGACCTCTCCTACTGCCTGCTTGATCGCATCCGCAAGAATGGTCAATGCGATATCCCCCTCCGGGTGCCCGTACGTATCATTGATCGCCTTGAAGGAGTTGATATCAAGCATGAACAGATAAATCGGAGACTGCTCGGAAATCGACGCCATGCGTTCACTCAGGAATTCATCTGCCCGACGGCGGTTATTCATATTTGTTAACTGATCGCTGTTGATGCTGGATTCCTGCATGTTTATGAAAATGAAATACAACGCCCCAAAGATTGCGATTGGAAGAATGGATGTTTTTTCAAACACGTTATCCACAACACCACAGAAAATAATCAGGACAAGGGAAACGATAATCGTTAGACAGGACCGCTTCGCAGAAGCACTCGTTTCGTTCAGCAGTTTCTTTATGGCAATCACAATCAGAACGCAGAAGGAAACCACCGACAGTAACGGGAACAGAAGAAATGCGGGCTCATAAACCATTTCATTCCCAGGAGCTACTGAAATGAGGAAATGCGTCCAGTAGGAAGTAACCAGCGCAATCATCTGAATCGCATAAAGTGCCGGTCCAAACCAGCTGACCCATCCTTTGGAAGAAAGCTCTGGCGCTAGTCGAAGTAATACAAATCGGTAAAGGACCACACCAGCCGTAACGATACTCCCCATATCAAAGATACACAGGATCCAGAACAGCCATCTCGGCATGAAAATGACGTCATATTCAACAAAGCTCCAGATTCCACTGATTGTCAGATAGAACAGAAATACATAGATCAGCGAGCGGAATACCACGTATTCCGTATTGCGGGCAATATCAGGCGAAAACTTCAGTAACATGTATACGCCGTAAACGAAAAAGAATATATGCTGGAAAACGTATACCACCAACAGTTCGTGTGCCATCGTCCGATCTGCCCCTCCACTTGGATTCATTGTAGAACAAACCGTTTGTCATGACATTATGTTTTTGCATGCAGGGAAAGAACTGCGATGGGCATAAATGCTCGTTTCCGCCATAGGAAACATGCTAGAATTTGAATGTTTCGCGCAATGATTTGAAGGAGTTTTTTATGAACCTGTTCGATATGCTGACTCTGTTCGGCGGGCTTGCCATGTTTCTCTATGGCATGCGGCTGATGGGAGACGGTCTGAAGGAAAGTTCTTCGGGAACGCTGAAACGTGCGATGGAAAGCGTCACAAACAACCCATTCAAAGCATTCCTGCTTGGGGCTGCCGTAACGGCGATTATCCAATCCAGCACTGCTACGATTGTCATCACCTCCGGCTTGGTAGGAGCCGGTATTATTACACTCAAACAATCCCTTGGCATTGTCATCGGTGCCAATGTAGGTACGACCATTACCGGGCAGATCATCCGACTGCTTGATCTGGACTCCGGAGCTGCCGGATGGCTTCAGATCTTCAAGCCATCAAGTCTTGCGCCGATTGCCCTGATCGCCGGCATTATTCTGATCATGGGATTCAAGTTCAAGAACTCCAAAACCATTGGAAATATTCTGATCGGTTTCGGTATTCTCTTCTCTGGCCTATTGAATATGACAGGTGCGGTGGATGCGCTGGCAGATACCGGAATCTTTGACCGCCTGTTTTCTCAGCTTGGAAGTAACCCGTTCCTTGGTTATATTACCGGTGCTGCAGTCGCATTCATACTTCAGAGTTCCTCTGCCACTATCGGTATCCTCCAAGCATTCTCCGCTTCAGGTCAGCTAGCATTCAACGCAATCTATGCGGTGATTGTCGGTATTTATCTTGGGGACTGCGTTACCACTGCGCTTGTCTGTTCCATCGGTGCTAAGCCAGAAGCCAAGCGTGTTGGAGTCGTCAATATTCTCTTCAATCTGAGTGAAACGATTCTGGTACTTGTGGTGGTTACGGTGTTTCATAAACTTGGCGTACTGGATGGCCTCTGGTACAGCACCGTCAATCCGGGAAAAATCGCCAACACCAATACGATATTTAATCTTGGCTGTGCCATCTGTCTCTTCCCACTGCTTGGGACCTATGAAGTGATCGCCCGAAACATCATCAAGGATGAGCCGATTTCTGAAAACAAATACAAAGATAAGATTGAAGCACTCAATCCAGTATTCTTCTCTACCCCAGCACTGGCCCTCAGGTCCTGCTATGATCTGTTATTAACCATGTTGTATGTCGCAGTACAGAATATCGAAACTTCATTTTCCCTTCTGAAGGAATTTGATGCGTCTGCCTTTGCGCAGCTCAAGGAAGAGGAGGATAACCTTGATCTGCTCACCGACCATTTAAGCAATTATCTCGCATCTCTTTCCGCCAACCTGAAAGCGGACTACCACATTCAGATTCTCAATGAATATTACAAGATCGTCACGGAATTTGAGCGTCTTGGGGACTACGCGATGAATATCGCGGAGACTGCCCAGGATCTCAATAACCGGAATGTTTCCTTCTCTTCTACCGCACTCCATGAACTGGATGTGCTTCATGATCTGATCAACCGCATTCTCAATCTGACGGAACAGGCATTTAAGCGGCGTGACTTCAAAGCTGCCAGGGATATCGAACCGCTCGAAGAAGTGGTCGATGACATTGTCGATACACTGAAAACAAATCATCTTGGGCGGCTGTCCCGGGGCGAATGTTCCGTATACAGTGGAAGTGGATTCATGGATACACTCGGTAATATCGAACGTATTTCTGATACCTGTTCCAATGTCGGTCTTGCGACACTGGCTCGTGTCAAACCGGATATGGCTGGGGAAGGCCATGATTACATCGGTTTCCTGCACAGCGGAAAGGATGAAACCTTCAATACCCAGTACAAGCAGGCACATGAAGAATACTTCAACCGCCTGAATCACTTTATCAAGGAAGAAACTGACCATGAGTAATTACATCATGGATCTGAGAAAACAGGTTGGTCATCAGGCCCTGCTTCAATGCGCAGGCAGTATCATCATTGAAGACAGTGAAGGAAGAATTCTTCTTGGAAAACGAACCGACAATCATAAATGGGGCTATGCGGGCGGCTCAATTGAACTTGGAGAAACCGTAGAAGAATGTGCACGCCGGGAATTAACGGAAGAAACCGGTCTTCATGCGGAGGAGCTTACCTTCTTCATGATCAATTCCGGTGAAAAGACTCACTACATCTATCCCAATGGCGATGAAGTATATAACGTTGAGATTGTATATCTCTGTAGGAACTGGCATGGCACACTTACCCCACAGGAGAGTGAGATTGAAGAGCTCCGCTTCTTCTCCATTGATGAGCTTCCAGAGATTTCCGATCCGATTGTTCCGGTGGTAAATGCCTACGTCGCCATGCGTCAAGGAGCCAAATAATAAGGAAAGGAATCATTGCCATGGTATTAAAGCAGGACTTCTGGTATTGGCCTGCGGAGGAAAACCGCACGCTTCATATTTATCTGCCAGATGATTATGACTATACGAATGAGCGCTATCCGGTTACGTACTTCTTTGATGGGCATAACCTCTTTTTTGACTGGGATGCGACCTTTGGCAAATCATGGGGACTGAACGAATTCATGAATCAGTGGTCAAAGAAGATGATCATTGTTGGTATGGAATGCGCACACACGAGAAACGATCGGCTTCGGGAATACTGCCCATATCAAAAACGAATGTTCGGAGAGACGATTAACGGCATCGGGGATGAAACCATGCGGTGGATTGAATATGATGTGAAGCCCTATATCGATCAGAACTTCCGTACTTATGGTCATCGGGAAGCTACTGCGATTGCAGGTTCTTCCATGGGTGGAATCATGTCCATGTATGCGATTATGCGCTATAACCACATCTTCTCCAAAGCCGCCTGTGTCTCCACCGGCATCTTCCATAACCTCTCTTCGTTCCGAAAAGATCTAAAGCAGAGTTCCATCCATCCAGATACCCGCATCTATATGTCCTGGGGAGAGCTTGAATCCGGAAAAGCCGCCTATGGTGGAAACCCAGAATTTGACACAAGAGAATCCCGCGGTACCCGCAAATTCGAACGGGAACTTCAGGAAGCCGGGGCAATGACCTACCTCTACTTCCAATGGGGAGGACGTCATTGTGAAGCAGATTGGGAGAAACAGCTTCCGATCTTCATGAACTGGCTCTGGTTCTGAAATACAAAAGAACTATACAAATTCAGCAAGTTTAAACGACTCATCTGAAATAACAAGGGGCGATCGTAGTTCCTGATTCAATTCAGCTATAAACCTTTATGGGGCAGATTCTCTGCCCTTTTCAGTGTTTCCTGAGCTTCATCAGGTCGAACAATTATCTCCTGTACTATGATTCTCTTTGACAGAGAAAGGAAAAGGACATGACCACTAGCTAATCACACCGGTCTCATGTCCCCTGGTTTTAACCATGGTCATCATATCACACTTTAAGAAAACTCTTATTGATTCAGGGAAAGATACTAGTAATTACTACAGCATTGAAAACCCTAATTTTTATGCTATTATAAAAACGTAAAAGGATCACCGATGACGGTTGTCCGCAGTTTTTAACGAAAACGATCGTTAATCTTTGCGAGAAGGGCGATCGTTTTTCGTGTTGATATATGATGCAATCTGAAGGCCGAAGCCAGCAGCAGTAATCGCAAGCATTATTAGCGCAATCACTGTATCAATACAAATCATAGTGATCACCTCCTTGGCGAATTTTACCGTTTTGGAGGGAATCGCCACCTCCCTTAATAAGGAGGACAACCGCCACCGTTATGGTGA
>JAFUGM010000004.1 GCA_017469355.1 Solobacterium sp.
CAAATCTTTCTGTCCCACAAAATAGGAGAGATCATAGGTATCAAAGACAACTTCGGTTTCATCTTCTTCAACCACGGCTTCTTCTGCTTCTTCTTCCACAACAGATTCAACTTCTTCTACCGGCTCTTCTCCCTCATCTTCCAGAGGTTCAATAACCGCAGGAAGTTCTTCAGTTTCTTCTGAAGCAGATTCCTCAATCACAACATATTCTTCTTCAACTTCAGCTTCTGGCTCAGCCACCTCTTCGGTAATCACTGTGCCAAAGGCATTCAGAGAAACAAGGTTTGCGTTGGTTTGATTCTGCACTTCTCCAGACAGAATCAATGCATTACTTCCGATATTTACATACACCTCACCAGATTCACTGAGGATGACAGCACCACGCTCCAGTGTCTGCCCATTCAGTTCTGCTTCCCGTGTCACATTAGAAGTATCAATCTTAACAACACCTCTTCCGTTCATCCGGTTCAAGACATCCGGTGATTGTGTACTTAACTGATCGTATGGAGGCAATGAAGTCACAAGGTAACACTCCCCTTCATAGCTGTAAACACCAGAAGGATACGTATCACTACCGGAAGTATACGAAACCGCATTGACCTCTAACACTTCATGTTCACTGATATCGATACGCATTGTCGCGGTATCAGGAATAAAGGATTCCGCATTTAAAACCGGAGCCTTCAAGGATAGATTTGCGCGGGATTTGGAAGGGCTAGATGTGGTTGAGGAAAGGCCTCCAGTAACTTCAAAATATTTACTTACATCTTCCCAATTACCACTGGTATCCTGAACTGGATTATTTGGCGAATTATAATAATAGTTCTTGTACATGAACACTTTGGAGTTAACATAATACAAATCTCCCGCAATGAAAGAAGATCTAACTATATCCGTTGTGTATAGATGATCAATGTCAATTTTGATAATCTTTTTCTCGTTAATCAACTGACCAATATTTGGGTTTTCAAGTGCAGACCAATCCACGTTATCAGGCATTACATAATAAAGCGTTTCACCAGACTTATATATTCCTGAAGGCACTTTTGCGCCATCATCAGTTCCATCTGGGCGGGATAATTCTTTGATGTTTACAAGCGGGAATGGCACAGGTTCTGCCTCTTTCAATAAAGTAGTAATTGTTATTGTTCCGACTACTGTTTCTCCATTTACGCTATAAGTAACAGTTACTGTTGCAGTTCCGGACCCTACAGGCTGGACCCACACAAAATTATTCGGTTGTACAGGTAAACCATATCTACCCACAGAGAGAATTTCCGAATCGCTCGTTTCAATGCTTGTGATTTCCCAGTTTAATAAATCCTTATTTCCACGAGCATAATGTACCTTAATTTCACTAGGGTCACTAAGAGCATCCTTATTTCCGCTGACTAAAGAAAGTTCCAAACCACCTCCAACGTTAATTGTAGTAGAGGCCTCTAGGGTTCCGTATTTAGCTGTGACTATGGCATTGCCCGATTTTCCAGTAAGTGTCACTACCCGACTTTCTGAGTCGAATTCAATAACACCACTTCCATCTTCAACAATCCACGAAACATCACTGTAATCAGATAGTTCATGATCTGGCCCGTATTCATATGAAGCATTCAAGGATAGAACGAAAGGATCCGCATCTGTACTTCTGAAGATTGACGGCTCTTTAAATGAAATCGATTTAACAGCCCCCGCGCTTATATGAACAGTCTTCCGAGCAACTAATGTGCGATCAATATCGACCCCGGACTGTGGCTGATACGTAATAGTAATAACTGTATCGCCTTCCTTTTTAGGGGTCAATGTCAGATAATTCAGATCAAAATAGTCATTATCATAAGTAATATTTCCAGAAAGTTTATATCTATCAACGTTAGCACCGTTATATACAAGCCCAAGTGAAACACCTTCACCAACGAACAGATCACCTTCATAGTTCTGGCTGTTTTTGGACAGTACTATCTGAAGCGGATTATTTGCAACACTCACTTTAATCTCCGCTTTATAACCTTCGACAGAAATTGCAGTAATTGTTGCTGTTCCGGCAGATTTCACCGTCATAATTCCACTTTCGTCAACATTTATAACACCAGTGTTACTACTTGACCATGTAAGTGTTGTAGGATCAGAAATTTCAACTTTATCTCCTGTGGCAAGTACAGCATCCACCTGCAGGCTGAAGTTTGGATCACCAATATATTTCTGTACCGCAAGATCCTTGAATGCGATATTTATAATTTCGGCATCTGGATACGCTTCATCCTCAGGATTTTTCACAAACAGGGCACATTTAAATGTACTGCCATTTGCGCCAGCCGTGATATATGTAATACCTCTCTCCAGATAATGGACAGTTCCGTCTGCATCTATTTCTGCAATTTTATTATCAGCTACAGATAACGGTTTTGCGGCACTTGTTACATTGTATTTTATGCCATTGTCCTCCGCATAAATTGTGAATGTTCCAGTCTCACCGACATTGCCTTTTAATACTTCAGGCTCAGCAGAATATACAGGGTTGCTCATCCCCGTGAAGTAGAACTTCACATTGATTTCATCACCCTTGTCAAAGCCATGTTCGATGCCATTATTGTCAGTGTAGGAACGCGCTGAAATAGAAGAAAGATTCACGTAATTTTCTCCATTCACAGAAATCTGTGCAGAATCAAGCCTTACTCGACTCCAATCCGACGCATCCTGCGGCTTCCCATTTTTCGATACGATGTTGTAAGCAGGCACTGATAAATCCTTTGCGGAAATAGTTTCATTAACTTCTACTGTTCCAGAGGAGTTATCTATTACTTTTCCTCCATAGTACGAACCAAAATTAATCTCTATCGAAGCCTTATTAACTAAGACATCGAACAAAATAGTATTTCCACGATAGATCACCGTATTGTCTTCAATCAAGCCTGTTTTCTTAAATACATACAAATCTCCATTCAATTCGTAGTTCTCACTATCATGGATCGTTATTGTGTCATATGCACTCGATGATAATCTTGTACTGTATTCTGTAACAGATTTTGCCTCAACACCTGATGGCACTTCTTTTCCATCCCCGAGCGTCACCTTGGTTGAAACATACGCCGTAATCTCTGCCAGATCTGCAATTTCTTCTTTTCTAAGTTCATCAGAAATTTCTACACTTGCATCCTGTTCTTTTGTGACAATCGGCTCATCGGATTCCACAATGAAACATTGGCCGCCAAAACGCCCATTGGCATAATCCTGTGAATCTCCGCTGTCAGTTGGCCCGATAACGAGACGATAAACAAGAACTTTACCAGTCGTCTCTCCATTCACTTCAGATTCAATTGTTGGATCCGCAAATGCCCATCCAGAACTATGAATTCCCTGTCCGGAGAACAATATATCCTTCTCAGCGGAATTTCCGGCAATTGCATTTCCTGATGCGTTTCCTGATACAAAGGAGTTTCGTTCAATGCCAGTTTCATTACTGAAGTACCCATCCTCAACATTGGATCCAGATGCCACCATTATTCGACTCGCAAGCGAGGTAAAGCTGGCATCTACCTGATTGATTCGTATATCAGTAGATGTTCCATTCTTCCCGACGTTCGCATAAATCGTATCTGACGTTGTCAGATAAAGAGTCCCAGAAGTATGAGATACGCTAGTATTCCCAGGCGATCCTGCGCCCCAAGCTTCAATCAGATAAGCCCCATTTACCTGAGGTGTAAAGCTGGCTGCAGATGAGACATCCATTTTTTCTGCCCAATGCGCATAGAAAGTAGCAGACTCTGTGACAGTTGTATTAACCTCGATTTTTTCTCCTCCGATAGGTTCTGTGTACCACCCGAGCAGGACATAATTTTTCCAGTGGACTGTAGATTCATCCGGCAATGCCCCAATTACATCTCCAGAATAAATGTCTTTCTGTTCCTTTCCCTCTGAAATCACTGCGCCTTCTCCATTAGGATTAAATGTCACGCTCAAGGATTCAGGTTCAGGCCAGTCTCCGATATGATCAAATGAAACTCCATCAAGACTAACTTTATTTACGGATCGGAACGGATATCTCTGTTTCAGTGTTTTATCATACGGATTAGCAGAATAAGATTCCGTAGTTTTAAAGGGATTATTCTCTATTGCAGATGTAGTATTAGCGCCAACAGCCAAACCGTTTGTCTGCTCTGAGTTCTTATTCCCAATCAGTCCAACTTCAGAATTATACTTGTCAAAGTAAAAGACATTTTCACAACTTGGCTTATTATTAGAATTTCCAATCAAGATGCCGGTAAAATATTGCCCGCCTTTCACCATACCTGTTGAATAGGTGTCTTTTATGGATAAAGTCGCGTCGCTCATTCCAACCAGACCGCCTGACTTGCTATTCGAGAATACGGATGCCGTACTATATGAATCATCGATCCATGTTGTTCCGCCCGATATTCTTCCAATCAAACCGCCCGCAATACTTCCGTCTCCGGCAGCAGACGCAACAATGTTATAGTGTCCGGAAACAGTCTCATCCAGAGTATCCGCATATGTTCCATTAGATGTATGTCCGCCTGCATAGCTATGAATGATATGCAATTCATCGTTTCCTGAGTAACACCCTATTAAGCCTCCTGAGCCTCCCCACGATGCATTTCCTTTCACGTAAGCAGATGCTGCCGAATTCTGGATCGTAACTTTTCCGGAAGCATTTCCAACGAGTCCCCCTGCAGATCCAACACCATAAATCTTGAGGTTATCTCCTCCTACAGCCGCATTAGAAATGACCAGTGGACAACTACTGTTACCGATCAACCCTCCTGCTTCTGCCTTATCTGAGGTGATAGAAAGTTCTTCGCCCAAAACAGAGATATTTTCAAGTTCAAGTGCAGCTCCACTCACCATTCCTATAATTCCGCCACCATTAGAAGCTGACTTGAGCGATAGATGATCTCCACGAATTACTACATTACGAATTGAAGATGATTCCTTCAGAGAAGCACTCCCAAATAGCACTCCACTATAATTCGCCTTGTTTCCTACCGTCAGATTACCACCCGAAATTCTTGCCCCATCGACATTCAGCGTCACATTGTCCATATGGCCGATTAAAGCGCCCGCATCGGTATCTGCATAAATATTCAATGCATTACCCTCAACACTTACATCTTTCAATGTAATTGTCGAATTATCCGCATACGCAAATATTGCTCCCGAATAGTTGGTCCCACCGCCAATGATTGTATGGTCCCCTGTAATATGTACGTTAGAAACTGTTATTCCGCTATTATCTGTGACACCCGCAAGTAAAGCTGCAGTACTCTGGTCTGACAGCACAGTAACATTATTGATTGTAAGATTCGATATATTTTTCAGCACATCGTTAGAAGAATTACTGAAGAAGCCTGAGTGTCCTCCATTTACTCCGTTATACAGCACGAAACTGTCTAGAGTAAAACCGCCGCCGTCATATGACTGAAGATGGTCATTGCCAATAGGCTGAAAACGATTCACCTTACTGGGGTCATTATCCAATCCTGCCCATGGATAGGTTCTGCGAATTTCTCCTGTCACTCCGACCAAGGCTGCCTTTTCCTTAACCTCATCCAGATATGCCTGATACTTCTGGTAAGGAAGATCACCAGAGTAATCATTGGACATCCATTTAATGTCTGCAGTCTGATGCGCATTCAAAACCACCATCTTGGAAAGGTCTGTATAATCCGTACTATTTACCCCCGAATAATGGGTATCAAGATTTAACAGGTGTCTGGCACTTTCAATATATACATCCGAATCGCTTGGCTTATCCTCTTTGTAAGCAAACATACTGTTTGCTTTTACTTGAAGGATCGTATCTTCCTCAGTCGGCTCCTTCAATCCATTTGTAACAGTAATTGTGATATCTTCACCCGCAAATAGTTTTCCATCATTTCCATTACAGAACAAATACGCAAAACTTCCGCCATCGATGGTAGGATCATCCAGCCAAACTGTATAATCATAGTCTCCATCACTATTCTTCACAGCATAAGCATGTTTAAACACGGTAGAGTTTAAAGCTCCCCATCTGTAATCACTTTGTGTGGTGATATTATCTTTGGACATCGGAGTATTTAAACCGTACAAAACGCCATTAGCATCACGGTAAATATTCATATACCTGGATTGTCCACTGATCTTTCCAGTCACTTTAATCGTTACGTAAGATTCTTCTTCCGCAACAGTAAAATGAATTGCCAGTTTATTGCCATCCTCCATTGCAGGTGCCGGTTCAGGTAAAGGTTCGGGCGATGCCCAGTCTCCATAATGGCTTTGATCCGCTACAACTGTTTTATTACTATGCGTATTATTTACGGTTGGATACGGATACACTTCCCCACGTCTGCTAAAAGCAACGGTATAAGGACCAGACATAACTGCTTCAGGTAGTTCTTTCTTTTCGATCTTATCCTCACCTGTTTTATTAAGGTCGAGTGTATTTGTGGCAGTAGATGGCACAATGAAATAATCATTTGTTCCATTTAATGATGTACTGTACTTCGCTCCGGTATAGTCATACACGCAATTTCCAGTTCCAGATACATTCGTTCCCGCAGTAAAGAGTCCAATCGAATTTGTTTTTTCCTTCACACCTACGACACGGCTGTTATAGTACGAATTTGATATAGTTGTGCTTCCAGTCTTTCCAGTTATCCCTCCAAGATTTCCGACACCGAATACCGACGCAGAACAATAAGAGTCTGTGATTGTTGTTTTAGAATCTGGTCTCGCAACCAGCCCTCCTGCGAAGAGGCTACCAGTATTTGAACCAGGAGACAGCATAACCAGATTTGCGGAAGTTGGCATATAATCGTAATGCCCATCACCAGCAGGTTCGGTATAGCCACCCACATAAGAGTTACTAATTGTCGTTGCGCTATTGCCATAGGAATATCCCAACATACCGCCAAGAATACTGTCATTGCTCAAGCTTCCGCCGTTATACATTGGAATTGTGGCATATGAGGAATTAATACTAAGTCTTCCATTTGACATTTTTCCAACGAATCCACCAACTCCACCGCCATTTATATGAATCCCTACACTATCAAAGAGACCTGTTTTTGGTTTCGTAAAATCATATGCACCTGAACGATAAATAGCTTCCGAACTTGCATAAACACCACAATTATTTATATTCAATTCTCCGTCATCAACACATCCGGCAATGACCCCTACAAACACTTTCTTCCCTTGAACATTTATTTTCGGATCTTCAAAGAACAGCTTATTGACGTTTAAAACTTTCCCTGCAATTGTGTGGCTGAACAGCCCTGCTCGATCATGATCACAGTATCCAAAGTCGAAATTTTTCAGGACATGCTCATTCCCTTCAACGGTAAACGGGGAATTTAATTTTTCAATCGTGATGCAGTGAAATTCTCCATTATTCAAATGATCTTGAGGAACATTCCAAATAAAATGCCAAATCTTTGCTTGATTAATCCAATCTGAGGCATCAATCGGGTATTTAGATAGTTCTGTCTTCGGAAATTCCGCAAAATCAATATTTTCCTGAATCGTGACAGTATTTAATTTAAGCAAATCACCAACGTCAGAATAACTCACATTGGAGATAGCAGATGACAGATTCTGAAGATGGCGGGTGTAGTAAATATTTGCTGAAGCCTCATTCAGAGAATATGAGCCATAGAGGCTGTTGGTCATTGCAGAATTTGTCTTGGCATGTGCAGAATCATTCGCATCCACCGCATATGCGGTAACGATAATGTTTTCTCCAGGAATCAGGTCGCTGTATTGTTTTCCAAAATGAGCAGTATTATTTTTATCATTTGCCCAGTAATTAATCGCGTCAAGAATCACGATATAAACATCGTTTTTCTTCCCGTCTGCTTGTTCAGCTTGATATGTACGATAAAATCCCTGCTGTAACTGCGCATCATAACTGATCGTTCCAACTGTTCCGGAATTGGTATTGTCGCTTGTGATTGCGGAATTCCAGTCTCTTTTCAGATAGAACGTTTTGGATTTATGGCTGGTTTCTCCTTCCACTTTGAAGAGCGCAGTCATATTGTCCTGCTGGCTTCCCTCATACGGGTTTGTCACAATGATTTCTGCCCATAGAATATCTTCATTGTGAATTTGAATCATCACACCGCTGTCGTCTTCGACTTCGATGATTCCAATTTTCCCCTGACCATAATAGCCGATGATTTTACGGTCCGCGTTATTTGCGGGGTAATTGATTCTTCGATCGCTTTCCGAATTAGTTGCCATGGTGCGAACATTATCGCGATCACTTACCAGGCCATTGTAAGATCGGTCATTGATGAAGAAGACATCATAAATAGACGCGGTTTCCGGATCATATTCAATGACATAAGAGCCACCGGACCGGATGGTCTCATCGATTGCCCCGAACGGAAGGAAATAGTTGTTGATCAGTTCAGGGAATGTAGTTTCATTCACAGTCAGGTAATAAATATCATGGTTCTTTCCATTGTCATCCCAGGTAAGAGTTTCATCCTTTTCCCCAAGATATCCTCCGTTACTGACATAATTTATCCAACGGCCATCCGCATAAGCGGCAGAAAGATGATTCTGAGACGCAACGAAAATTTCCTGTGCAGCTTCATCCATTTCCTTCAGCTGAAGACGACGCTGATGGCGGATTACTTCCACAAACCCGAAGCCCATCAGAATACCGATGATCGCAACAGTGATTAATACTTCCGCAAGTGTAAATCCACTTCGTTTATTCCGATTCGTCATATGTCATTCACCTCCTGTCGTCCTCACCTCAGGCCCCTCCCTGGGGTTTTACGACAAAGTGTTGAGCCTTTATTACTCGATCCGTCTTATTACTATCAAAGACTTCAATCTTATATTCAAAACAATTGTTCTTGACCTCAAAGGAAGTCATACGAATTCCCAGCCGTTTTGTCAGTGTAGCATCAGAGACAATCGGAAGGAACGTTGTGTTAATTCCTTTAGGGACATAGTAGTAAATATTCATGGCACGGTCGTCATCACTCAGCCCTTCCACATCGACCGAGCACCCCTGATAAAGGTATGCCATGGAATACCCCCGCTTCCCGGATTCAAACTGCCAGCAGTTTCCACCTTCGGATGTGGGAAGGTTTCCAGCGTCGGCACTTTCCAGATCAGCTGTAATCAGAGTATTTACAGTGGAAAGAAGTGTCAGTGCATCAGCTTTCATCACGATGTTGTTATATACATTAAGAATCGTAGATACACCCGTAGTAACCGCAACTAAAACAATGCCCATCAGCGCCACCGCAAAGAGAGTTTCTGCTAATGACATTCCTGCCTGATTCCATTTTTTAAGAATCTGTCGTTTCATCTTCTGTACGTTACTTCCTGTATTCATAGGTAGAGAAGGTATACGCCCCATCAGCACTTACCGCATATTTCACATTGACCGGGAGATTCATCGGTGTATTCACCGCGTTTACCCCTCTTGTTTCAACACGAACCACCTGTGCATCTGAGGAACTGATATTCCCTGTGTTGTAGTTATTCTTTGCCTCATAGTAGTTATCAAACGCCTGTTCAGAACGGCTGATAATTCGTACAGACGCATTGATCATTGATACCAGCAATATCATTCCAAGTGAAATGACCACAGAAGCCACAAGAACTTCTGCGAAGCTTTCTCCGGATGTACTTTTCAGTTTTTTCATCACCGTAAAGTTCATTTCTTCCCCTATTCGTAGAATGCGATATTTGCCCAGTCCCAGCTGACCGTTACATCAAACGATTTCAATGCATCAGACTCTGTTTTAGAGTTTGCGGTAGTGTTTACAGCAGGAATGAATATATATTCTGACGACCGCATGTAGTTCACATCGTTTCCTGCCGACACTTCCATCAGCACATCATAGTTGGAGTACATCTTTGCATTCACGGTCACTTCCACTGAATCACTACCGCCAATTGAAGGGTTCTTTATCACAAATACAGCCGTCAATGCCGGCTCCTCTCCATCATGGCTTGTTCGGTCTCCGCCAACTGCCAAAGAGGTGGAAAATTCATTCGATTCATAATTGGCTCTAACCGCGTTGATATACCCTTCCCGTTTCATTTCATAATTCTTCATTGCCATAGACATCAGGGCACGGGCGAAGTTGGGCAGATCCGTATTCAGTGTGAGGTTTACATTAGTGTTGTTTTTATAATCAGGCTTCGAAGAAAGCTCAATCGGATCACTGATATTTAATGTATCCTGCGTTGAGACGTCTTGAAGATTAGCGATAATCAGCTTACGGGAATCTACTAATGCCTGGTGATAATTGTTATCTTTACCGATATCTGTAACTCTTCCGGCGCTTACCGTAGCTGCCGTCAGAAAAATCGAACCGGCAGCTGCACACATAACGAAAAACAACAATGCGACCATCAAGGAAGCACCGGATTCAGAACATAACTTGTTTCTTAACCGGGTATAGTGTTTCATTTTCTTCTGTGCCCCCCAAATTCAACCACGCACGAAAAAACCAGTTTTCTCCTAACTGCCATTTAATTATAGGGTATTTATTACAATAACATATCTGCACCTTACACGCATTGCACAAAATAGGGTTCTTTGTGCAGTTTCTCTCCCCGCATAATTAAAACTCAGTTGATAACTGAAACATCAACTGAGTCATTGAGAATAATGATTGATCTTACTTTGTAGGGTTCATTCCTTGTCCATCAGCCATGCGAGGCCCCCGTTCAGGTGCTCGCTGACAAAGTCATGGGAGTGAATTCCTTCATATTCCTCATATCGAAGCGGCGCCCCTGCCTCCAGAAGTTTATCCCGGAAGGAACGGTTTGCGGCTAAAAGGCCATCCTGTTTACCACAGATCATATAGATCTCAGGATAGACGGCAGTGCCTTCTTCGACTGCGTTCGAAAGCTCCTTGAGACACACTGCCGGATTCTTTGTGGTAGATTTTGCCTGCTCATAGGAGCCAAACACGAGATCTTCATTGCAGGTGATTGCCCGATTGGGGTCTCCCGGTTCAAATTCAAACATATGGATCGCTGAAGAAAACGCAAGTATCTTACTGAAGGTATCCGCGTAGTTCAGGCCATTTCTCAATGCGCCAAAACCACCCATCGAAAATCCTCCGATGAAGGTGTCTTCCCGCTTCTGCGACAGAGGGAATACCGTACGGGTAAAGGTCACGAGTTCTTCACTGATCAGTGCTCCATAATCA
This sequence comes from Solobacterium sp., assembly GCA_017469355.1. Lineage (GTDB taxonomy): Bacteria > Bacillota_I > Bacilli_A > Erysipelotrichales > Erysipelotrichaceae > Bulleidia. The sequence continues at coordinate 11,184 of JAFUGM010000004.1, forward strand.
CTGTTCGGCCCTAAACCCTCCACATAAAATGAATTCTCCCCATCCGGAAATATCACCGCAAGGTTCAGATCTCTTGCCAGACGATCAATTCTTGTCTCCTTGAGCCAGGCCTCACAGTTGTAATTCAGCCCATGAAGAAAATACAGGGTGCGATACTTCTCTGTTTTTACCGAATGGTATTCCACCGGATAATCGACTGGAAGATATGCCTTAAACGGAATATCCCGTTTTAAGACATCTGATCGATACATAACACTGAATACAGCCATATAAACTCTCCTTTATGCGTTACGATTCATCGCATGAACTTCTTCCGCAATCACATGACACAGTTCTTCTGCCTGCGGCACCAGACCCAGACAATCCAGAAACCCGTGATCACAGCCATTATAGCGAATGGTTTTCACATCATGGCCAAGCCGCGAAAGACGCTCCGCAAAGTATTCATTACTGACACGAAGATAGTCGTACTCCGAATAAGCAATGGCAATTGGAGGTAATGCCTTCAACTGCTCATCACTGGCATAAACAATGGAAACCTCCGGATTTTTCACACTGGTTCTCCCCTGCAGTACCAGGGAGTCCTGTTCCGTCCCATGCGATGCGTTTTTAATCTTATCAATCCGGCTGTACGCAAGTTCCTTCTGCTCTTCGATCACCGGATACTTATCATAGGAAAAACTATACAGTTCCAGATAATCAAGACTGGTAGAATCTACACCAGGATAAATTTCAAACGCCTTGGTGATCAGATGATCTGTATCGGTAATCAGGCAGCTGTTCACAAGACTTCCGCCCGCACTGTCTCCACAGATCATGAGCCTGCTTGGGTCGATATGAAGTTCCTGCGCATGATCCACGACCCAGCGAATCGTTCCCTGGCCATCAATCATCTGTGCCGGATAAGGGTTCTCTGGCGCAAGACGGTATTCCGGGAATACAACAACTGCGTCTGAAAGCTCACAGATGAGTTTCATCTGATTGATATAGAGTTTCATATCTCCAGCGGTATATCCACCACCATGGAAGAAGATGATTACCGGACGGTTTTCCTTCACGCCTTCTGGTGTATAGATGAAAATATCAATCATATGATCCCCATGAATGGGAATCAGCGTTTCCTCCACTTCAATTTCTGTCGTACTCAGATCATAGGAGATCTTATCCGGACGCCACCGCTCATTCATCAAAGAATAGCCGCGTTTCAAAACGGACAAGCGCTGTTTCTTCTTCTCTGCGATTGCCAGTACCCGAGGATCCAGCACATGTTCACGATCATCATCCGGAACTTTCTTCACTACTACCTGCCATCCATCGTGATCTTCGATCACCTGTTTTTCCCGGATGACACGAACAAGGCCCGCATCATAATCCCGTCTCATTTCAGATTCTTCTCCAGCCAGACAAGCACAGCCTCATACAGCTCATTGAGCTTTGTGTAGTCTCCTGTCTTCGCATTGAAGGTATGGTTCGCTTCATCAATTTCCAGCAGTTCCACATTATCCATTCCGCAGTTCTTCACAAAGTTATAGCTGACATTCGGGTCAAGGGTTGGATCATTTTTCCCAACACAGACAAGAATCGGATTTTTATAACTGTAGATATCGGAAGACACGCACTCCTTCAGATCATCATAGAACTTCTGGAACAGCAGTTCCGTACGTCCATCGGAAGTCTCTACCAGTACATATCCATTCTTATCCATGAACTCATGGTCATACTGCATCGGCAGATCAGAGTCCACATTGATTGCGCCATTCAATGAGATCAGACACTTTGAGGGCAGTTTGCTGGAAAGAAAGGTCACTCTTCCCCCAAGGGAATGTCCCATAATGCCAATCCGCTCCGGGTCTACCGCAGGGTCATTCCGCAGATACTCAAAGGCACATTCTGCTTCTTTCAGAAGAACCTTCATTCCGTAATTTCTTCTGGAATAACGGTTTTCTCCCATACTGCAGAAATCAAGACGGGCAGAAACATATCCGTTCTTCGCTAATTGATCTGCCGCAATGCCGAACATATATCCATCGCCTTCCTTCCATGCCATAAAGCCATGAAGAAGAAGTACGGCAGGATGCTGGTGAAGATCATCGTCCGGGTAACTCAGAACAATGGGAATATCGTGATTCTCGCCGTGAATATAAAGTCGCTTTTCCATACTTTCCTCCTTTTTGAGAAATGAGTCTGATGCGATGGATCAGACTCATTTCGTTCAGTTTCAGTTTGCGTTCTTTCTCTTGAACAGTGACAGTGTCGGAGGACCCGCAACGATCTGATCATCATCTTCCGGATACTCCCAATCCGAGAAGAAGACACCGACGAAGGTAATCACCGCTACAATTACCACACCAATCACTGCCTTCCATAAGTTGGCAGGGTCGGATGCGGAATAGAAGAGCGGAAGGTTGGTCAGATAATATGCACCATAGGCATAGGCCTTTGTTCCGACAATTCCATTATAGACAGCCAGCACGAATCCAGCGATCGCATTCACGATGAACAGTGTAGGAACACGATACAGAATACCGTAGGTAGTAGGCTCGGAAATACCACCGAACAGTGCGGAAATCGCAGCCGGAATACCAACGTTCTTACCCTTGACACTCTTTGTCTTCAGCGAGAACCATAATGCGGTGAAGCCAGGAACGGTTGTGCCGGAGAAGAACCAGATATTGATGATGTCATCATATCCAAGTGTCGCAAAGTTTGTAGTAGCGATCGGGATGAGAGCCAGATGGAAGCCCGGCGCAAACATACCGAAGGTCATGGAGAACAGATAGATTGCCGGTACGGTGAGCCATGGCGCATGTACACGTACGAAGTTGATACCTGCAGCGACATAGTCTGTAATCAGATAGCCAAGCGGACCTGTGACAGACAGTGTGATGATCGACATGATGAAGATCAGAAGAACCGGCTTCAGGAAGTAACGAATGGAATTCGGAATAACCTTAATCAGCCACTTGTCGATCTTGGACATTACCCATACGGACAGTACAATCGGCAGAGTAGATGAACTGTACTCGCAGAGATATACAGGGATTCCGAAGTAGGATGCAAAGCCTGTTTCGCTTCCGGCACCTACCAGCTGAACCCATCCTGGATAGAGCAGAATACCCGCAAGCAGCAGTGCCAGCGGCGGTTCCACTTCAAACTTTCTGGCAGAAGTATAGGCAACCATCATCGGCAGGAAGTAGAATGGCGCCTGTGAAATATTATTCAGAATGGTATAGGTGGAGCTTGTGGTATCCAGTCCGAAGAACTGTGTGCCAAGTGTCAGCACCAGTGACATGAACCCGGCAATGATCAGTGTCGGGATTACCGGAGCCATGATACCTGCCATCATCTGCAGGTAGCTGAGGAACAGCTGTCCAGCACCCTTCTTCTGTTTTACAAGATCCTTGTCAAGAACTTCGTCGACAACACCGCCCTTGAGGCCTGTCACCTTTTCAAACGCATTGAACAGATCTTCAATTACCTGACCAACAATTACCTGAAGTTCGTTTCCGGCTGCTTCTTCTACTCCGAAGACCCCTTGCAGCTTCTTGATCGCGGCTTTATCAACTTTACTCATGTCTCTGACATTCAGCCGCAGACGTGTTGCACAATGGTTAATCTTTAAGAGATTTTCCATTCCGCCGATGTCCTGAAGAATTTCTTCTGACATCTGTTTGAAATCCTGTTTAGCCATATTCATCCTCCTTTGACTAATCTCTCTATTCCTGGAATCCGCTCTCTTCCCTGCCTTTTGAGAAGCGGATTCCATTCAGACATTACTTTTTGAATCGCTTTTTGAACGAGCCGTAATACCCGTCCAGCAGATTCCCATACACTCTTGTGAATAACAACATCAGCACCAGTACGAGATCCATTCCCGCTGCTTCCAACAGCACCTGTGCTGCTGACAGCTCACGATTGGCCATCGCTACCACCACAAGAATCACTACGAATCCCGCAACCGCCCATAACAGCAGTTGTTTACGATTGGTTTCTTCTTTGAAACTCTGACCGATTTTCTGAAACAGTTTCTTCATAATGTGATTCCTTCCTTCGATGGGAGTTGTTCTAGTTTGAAGCAGCCGTCTTCATACGTGAACACTGCAGTTGATGCGTTTGGCACAAGATGTGCCATAATCGTTGGGCCCTTCGCTTCCAGTTCCTGAAGTGAATAACCGAAGAGTGCTTCCATCATGTAGAAGAAGTAGCCGTTATGTGCCACAATGAGCACCTGATCGTTGTCTTCACACTGCTGGATAATCCACTCGAAGGTATCCTGTATCCGGGTAATGAACTGTTCCTTGTTTTCTCCTCCAAAGGAGGTGAAATCCTTTTCACGCCAGCAGCGCGCCATATCGTTTTCTTCGCCAAGCTGTGAACCCTCAAGGCTTCCGAAGAACATTTCCCGCAGCCCTTTCAGTCGGACAATCGGAAGCTGTTGTCTCTTCACAATTTCCACCGCAGTGTCATAGGCCCGCTCAGTGGAAGAAGAGAACGCGCGATCGAGATGAATATTCACAAATCGCTCTGCTGTCTGCTTTGCCTGGGCGATGCCGGTTTCACTCAAAGGCGAATCACACCAGCCCTGGGAACGTCCGATCACATTGAAGAGTGTTTCCCCATGGCGGACATAATAGAACCGAAGCTTCATCCCTTTGTTCTCCGATGCATGTTTCGATAAACCTCTTCCGCAAACACCACTTCTTTGAACCTTGAACAGTCAAAGTTTTCCGGTGCGCGGTCAGTAATGACATTGGCTTCTTCAATATCCAGGAACTTCCCGGAGGTCAGCTTGTTGAACTTGGAGGAATCAATACAGATATATGCCTTGATGGAACGGTTGATTGCACATGCTTTTAATGCGCTTTCCATTTCCTCCGAGCAGGTAAATCCGCGTAATGGATGAACTCCGTTTGCGCCAAGGAACGCAATGTTGAAATGCATTTTGCTTAAGCTCTCTATCGTTTCACTTCCTATCAACATATTTGTTCTGCGCTTGAGATAACCGCCTGCCGCAAATACCTGGAAATTCTTTTCTTTCGCTTCATTCAGACAATCTACGGATTGTGTCACGATAATGACATTCTTCTTTCCGATATACTTCACGATTCGCGGTGTTGTCGTTCCCGGATCGATATATACGATGTCGCCATCCTGTACTAAGGAAGCGGCGTATCTTGCGATCAGTTCCTTTTCCCGAACCATGGAGAGTTCTTTATACTCATTGGACTCTTCGATCATCTGATCAGGATCAATCACTGCGCCGCCATAGACGCGTGTGATCATCCCCTTATCCTCAAGGTCAGCCAGATCTCTTCGTATCGTAGAGGGAGACACGTGAAAATAGTTCACCAGTTCTTCCACTGTGGTCATCTTTTCACTGCATAACTCCATGATTTTCTTGTATCTGTTCTTCATAACCCCTGCGGAATAACCTCAACTTCTTTCACGAGAGAATCTATACGTTCTCTGTATTCAATGCGGTTATATTTCACCCTTGCGCTTCCTGCCGCGTTCGCCGTCTTCAGCGCCGTCACAATATCCGCTCCGCTCTCCAGCATTCCCACAAATGCCGCAAGGGTGCAGTCACCAGCTCCGACTGGGCTGTATGCTTTGACCGAAGGAACATTCACAAAATACCGCCCCTGGCTCCCCGCATAATAGGAGCCGTGTTTCCCAAGGGAAATCAGGATATGTGTAATGTTGTCTCCTAACGCACGATCTACCGTTTTTGGAATATCGTTTTCTTCCACCGGTTCCCCCAGGAAATGACGAAACTCTTCCAGATTCGGCTTGATCAGAAATACGTTCAGATCCTGGATATCATCCTTTGTAAGATCCGGGATATCCAATACCAGTCGTGCCCCTTTCTGATTGATCTTTTTCCCAAGTTCCAGAACATCCTGTTTGGTAAAGTTATGCGGAAGTGATCCGGAAATAATAAAGAGATCCTCTGCTGTCAGCTTCTCCACAAGTGCACTCAATTCAGCTTTAGCCGCATCACTGATGGAAGGCCCTCCCGCATTGATCGCCGTGTCATTTTCTCCCAGGAATTTCACATTGATTCGGGTTGTGCCAGGAGTTTCAATCGGACATACATGGATATGTTTCTTATAGCTTAGGCGTTCAGAGATATACTTGCCGGTAAACCCTGCCGCAAAATAAATCGCCGCGCTCTCGATTCCCAGAATATCGAGCAGACCGGAACAGTTAATTCCCTTCCCTGCCGCCACAAACTGGCAGTCCTCTGCACGATTGATTTCATTCATGCGGAAATTCTCTACGCTCACGTAGTAATCAATGGCTGGATTTGGCGTTAATGTATAGATCATAGGGTCGTTCCTTAACTCGATTTAAGCGCTTACAATTTTCTGAATCAATGGAATCGAGAGAATTTCTCCAATCGATCATTTTTTTTGCTTATTTGCTCAATTTGAGCGTTTGCTTCACCCTGATTTTCTGAACATTCTACAGATTTCATTGATTTCATGCGGATTCGCTTTACTATGACCTTATGAGCGAATATACATTTTCCGTAAACGATCTGACCATTACGGTTCATTACAGCAACGAAGATATCCAGCATGTATTTCTTCCGTTTCTGAAACAGTTGAGTGACATGCAGGAAAACGCCGGGAAGCGGCTGATTGTATTTCTCGCAGCGGCACCTGGAAGTGGAAAATCCACCTTTGTTTCCTTTCTGGAACATCTGTCAAAAACTACGGAAGAGTTAACACCGATACAGGGAATCGGAATCGATGGCTTTCACTACAAGCAGTCTTATCTTGATACTCATTATCTGAAGAGTGATCCTGCCGTTCTTTTACGCACAGTCAAAGGGTCGCCTGACACCTTTGATGTGGAGTCGCTGTACAAACATATTCAGGAAGCCAAGCACACAGATAACTTCTGGCCGGTCTACTCCCGGAAACTGCATGACCCTCTGGAAGATCAGATTCGGATTCAGGAGCCGATCCTTCTGATTGAAGGAAACTACCTCCTGTATCCTCATGCGCCATGGAAGTCACTGTATGAATTATGTGATTACAGTGTTTATATGCATGTGGATCAACACATATTAAAAGAGCGCCTCGTACAGCGGAAAGTTTCCGGAGGCTCCTCCTATGAAGATGCATTACAACATTATGAAGCGGTAGATCGAACCAATATTGAACTTGTCATAGAAGAGCAACTTCCCTATGACTTACGTTTTGTGTTCGATAGAGAGAATCATATCGTTAGCGATGTAACGAAAGCTATATAGTAAAATTAAGTCAGAACCACCCATCCGTTATTTCATTCATCTGTTGTCTGTCTGCCATAACAGCAATTCAAATCCAAAGTAAGGAGAAAGAGAACTATGAGTGACTATTTTGGAAGCGACACATTTAAGCTTGGCTTTGGCCTCATGCGTCTTCCGCGTTTAGAAGATGGAAGTACAGATATAGAACAGATCAAACAGATGGTTGATCGCTTCCTCGAAGCTGGCGGCACCTACTTCGATACGGCCTATGTTTACGGTAATGATGGAGATTCGGAAACTGCGGTAAAGGAGGCTTTAATCAAGCGCCATCCTCGTGACCACTATACCATCGCAACCAAACTGAACGCTTTACTTCAGGCCCATGATGAAGATAGTGCCAAGGCACAGTTTTATACCTCATTGGAGCGAACCGGCGCAGGATACTTTGACTACTATCTGCTTCATGCCCTGCAGGCCCAAAGCATTCATCTCTATGAGGATTATCGTCTCTGGGATTTTGTGAAGGAACAGAAAGAAAAGGGATTAATACGCCACCTGGGTTTCTCCTTTCACGCAACCCCGGAACTTCTGGATCAGGTATTAACCGCACATCCAGATGTGGACTTTGTTCAGCTTCAAATTAACTATGCGGACTGGAACAACCCCAATGTGCAATCCAGACGCTGCTATGAAGTCGCTCGGAAACACAACAAATCCATTGTGGTAATGGAGCCGGTGAAAGGAGGCGGTCTTGCGAATCCGAACCCCTCCGTACAGAAGATTCTGAAAGATGCGGCTCCAGATCTCTCATTTGCGTCCTGGGCTATTCGCTATGTCGCATCCATGGATGGAATTCTAACTGTCCTCTCTGGCATGTCAAATCTTTCTCAGATGGAAGATAACCTGTCTTATATGGAACACTTCCAACCGCTTTCCGAAGCGGAACAGGCCGTCATCCAGAAGGCTCAGGCTGCGCTTGCGGATGGAAATGAAATTGCCTGTACATCCTGTCATTACTGCACGAAAGGTTGTCCAATGAATATTGCGATACCGGAGATCTTCGCATCTCTTAATGAATATCGCCGTTACCATAACCGCATTCATTTCCCTCGCAACTACGCGATCGCCACAAGTAATGGTGGGAGTGCTTCCGATTGTATTCAATGCGGGCAATGCGAAGGCGCATGTCCTCAACACCTTTCGATCATCCGATACCTTAAGGATGTTACCGCGGAACTGGATACCCTTCGGTGAAAAGAACTCCGTTAACATACTTATATTCATTATCCTGATAGTTACTTGAATTGCCACATCACTATGAAGCACGCCAGAAAGCATCGCTATTCCTTGCTATGTGAACATGTATGATCGGTATCACCTGCCGCCTCTTCGTAGTCGTCCTTGCAGCGATCTATAATCAGCCTGTGATGACCCCACGGAACAGCAAATAAATCCTCCTGCTGCAAATCTCCAACAACTTGTGGGAGATTTATTCCTGAGTACAGGGTATGAATTACCACGAGTAATTGTTAAAACAATCTCACGTGGTTTCCAGGGAGTTCTTGCGAACTCCTGGGGATTCACGTCTCCCATATCCGGTTAAACCCGGATTACTTGTTTATTTGTTTATTCTTGTTAGCTGTCATCACTTCATATGCAGGATGCCTGATCACTGTGATCTTGTCATAGTTAAATCTGTTATTGGCTTCTACCCACTATTAATAACCATGAGAAAAAGAACCCGTTAGGAAAAAAACCGCGTCTGTATTACTTTGTTCAGTTCTCAGTTGCTGTGGGACATAGTTGGAGTAGGAGTGTGAAGCATCTCGGAAATTAAACTTATCTGTTTCGCTGTCACTCCAGCCCGTTTCATAAGTTCGAACATCTCCTTTTCCTTTTTCGTACTGCCCTTATCAATGCCGATACTAACGCCTTTCTTAAAGCCTTCTTTTCGGCCTTCACTCCGTTCTCTTTTTGACCAGTCATCTAACGCTTTACACATGTCTACTCCTCCTGTCCGAATCGAAATTACAAGTTCAGCATCTGTACCGATTCGACCGGCAGCGTCTAAAACGTCATCTTCGGTGATGGAGAATGAATGTATTCCTGTATTGCATCCATGAAATCTTTTGAAGCACCCATCTCTTTCATAGCCTCAAACATCTCTTTCTCCTTTTTCGTACTGCCCTTGTTTATGCCGATACCAACGCCCTTCTTAAAGCCTTCTGCGCGACCTTCACTCCGCTCTCTTTTAGACCAATCATCTAACGCTTTACACATGTCTACTCCTCCTGTACAAATCGAAATTACAAGTTCAACAGCTGTACTGATCTGACCGGCAGCGTCTAAAACGTCATCTTCGGTGATGGAGAATGAATGTATTCCTGTATTGCATCCATGAAATCTTTTGAAGCTCCCATTGCCTTCATGGCCTCAAACATCTCCTTTTCCTTTTCCGTACTACCCTTGTTAATGCCGATACCAACACCTTTCTTAAAACCTTCTTTGCGTCCTTCTGCGCGTCCTTCGTTCCGCTCTCTTCTTGACCAATCATCTAACGCTTTACACATGTCTACTCCTCCTTCTTCCTCTTGAATCGGAATCTCATATCCAATCATCATACTGATCAGCTCTGCTCCTTCTAATGAGACTATCTGATCACCATTGGTTAATATGCTTTGAAATGCTTCTTTGAACTTTTCTTCATCTCCCATGTACTTCTTCGCCAACAGCACCGCTTTTAAATCTGTCGCTGCCTTCAGTATCTCCTCATCTTCCATCTGACTTGAATCAATCAGAATGAATCGATGATCGGAAATCAGATGTCCAAACTTCTCTACAATCTCTTCTTCCATCATTTCCTTTAAACTGGTAGGTGCTGTCCATCTTCCTTCTCCCAGGTAAATCACTAACGTTAACACTGGAAGAATCTTTTTCCCCTTCGGATAGTGTCCCGATTGGGTAAGATTCTTTTCTAACTGCACACTGTAGTCAGATGCCTC
>JAFUGM010000005.1 GCA_017469355.1 Solobacterium sp.
GAGTTATCGGGGCGATCCGTTGTACATACGACTTCTGCCGGAACCCAGGGTCTGACCGTCGCCAGTAACGCAGAGCGGATCTTTACTGGCGCACTTGTAAATGCGTCTGCGACCGCCAGGAAGATTCTTTTCCTTCATCCTGATCATGTATCGCTTGTCTGTATGGGATGGGAAGGGAAGCGGCCCACGGAAGAAGATACGCTTTGCGCGGAGTATCTACGTTCCTTACTGGAAGGACATCCGATGAAGGATATCCAGGAGAAGGCAGAAGAACTGAAATTTACGGAAGGGAAGAAATTCTTCGACCCTGCTCAGGCAGAAGCCTTTCCTGCTTCGGATTTTCCGTGTTGTATCGATATAGATCGGTTTGATTTTGCGATTGAAGCCATCCGCAGTCAGGATGGATTTGTGATGAAGAAAGTGAGATAGCCTATGGATCGAAAGTATTTCTTTTTTGACATTGATGCCACACTGACAGATGATGCGACGCATAAGATTGTCCCAAGTGCGGAATGGACGCTTCATGAACTGGAACGGAACGGACACTTCGTGTCGATCGCAACGGGACGGGCACACTATAAGACGGTCAGTTTTACCGATCCGATCGGGATTCGTAATATTGTGTGTTGTGGCGGGGCATGTATCGTAAGGGATGGTGTGACATTAGTAAATACGCCATTACCGATCGATCAGGCTCATTCGTTGATACGCCATGCGGAAGAAGCTGGGATAGGGTATCTTCTGATGCTGGATGACAGCGATAAAGCCTATATGAAGGACTTCCGCTTCCTGGAACAGGCAGGGCGAAGAACAGAACTTACTTCCTATATCTATGACCCAAATCTTGACCCTTATCAATTAACGGAGATCTTCAAGATCTATCTTGCGATATCGCGTGAGGATGAAGAAAAGTATGACTGGGTTGATATGCATGGTCATCTTCGAATGGGAACGTATCTCAACTACCAGTATGATGCCAAAAAGGATGGCATCCTGCGGATGATGGAATTACTTGAGGCACCGGTAAAGGATGTCGTGGTATTCGGGGATGCGGTCAATGACCTCGTGATGTTTGACCCGATGTGGACAAGTATTGCGATGGGAAACGGTATGAAGGAATTAAAGGAAAAGGCGGATTATGTCGCCCCGGCGAATACCGATGACGGCATCATGCGGACATGTCTGCACTTTGGCTGGATTACCCGGAACTACTACGATGTTGAAGAACAATAATATTGAATGAATGATATTGAGACAGGAGAGATAGCTTCTGTCTTTTACAAAGGAAGAAATGGCTTCGTTTTGATCATACGCATTGAAGAAATTTGACCTTTTTCTGTAAGATGAAGATATGAACCGATTCTTTGGAAATTCCAATCAAAGAGTAGGACCTCTTCTGACTCTCACAATTGTGCTAACAATTGTGATTTTTGGCGTGGGTTCACGGCTTCTGGTTTCCTGGCTTGGCATCAATGTCAATTACAAGGTGTTCCAGAATGAACGGATGAGCGGAGAAATACGGCGTTCTGATGGCACAGTTGAGACCTTTGAGGGGTCTGAGTTTGCGCCGGTTCAGCTGGGGGATGAGCTGACAATATATATCAAAGAACCGATTGAAAACCCCTATAACACCGATGTGAATCTCTGCTTCTTTGGGTCTAATTCCTATGTGACGATTGATTGTGGGGAGGAAGTAATCTACGCCCAGGATAAAGAACCGATTGAGCGGGGCTATATGCCGGCGGATCAGTTCTATACGGTTGCGCTGCCAGAAGATTATATCGAGCAGGGTATTACCGTTCGTATGACGCCGGTAGATCGGAATTCCGTTACCTCACTGTCCATTTGGACGGTTCCTACGGGTCACTCTATCAAAAGCATCCTGTCCGGGAAGGAAAACAGCTTCCTGTTACTGGTCACCTTATTAGTCTGCTCTTCGCTGCTTTCTATCATGTTGGGACTGGCGTCTTTGATTCGAAAGCAGCTCAATTCTACATTTTTACTGGCGGTATTCTGTTTCTTTATTGTGCTATGGAATATCGGGTCACAGGGATTCCTGTATGTGGTTTCGGATACCTATCTTGCGCCAGTCGGCGAGTACCTGGCATTATATGCCTCCTGTATCCCATTATCTTTTTATATAGCGAAGGAAATTCATCATAAGTTCATGAAAAAACTGATGTATGGCTTCGCTGTATTCTTCACCATTTTCTTTGTCTATATGACAATACTTACTTTCTCGATAATTCCAGCCGGATATAATACCTACCTCATGTGGTTACATGCGGCGATCCTGCTTATGATTCTGGCTTATTTTGTCTCATTGTATCTGGATCGAGGACGAGAGCGGACGATGTCTCAGAAGATCAGCGGAATCGGCTTTCTGCTTTGTGTCAGTGTGGGGCTTGGGGAGTTTATCCGTTTCTATATCGTAAATAACTACGGAACATCCATTTCTCTGTTCCGCCAATCCTTTGGCCCGATGGCAATTTCCATCCTTGTGCTTACCGTCATCATGTCGGCCGGGTACAGCTATATCAATGACTATATGGAAAAACTGGAAAAGGAACACCTGCGGATTCTTGCCTATCAGGATTCCCTGACTGGCATTCCTAACCGCAGTGCCTGCTATCAGCGGTTAGAAGAAATCAAAGAACAGAAGGTCCCGTATACCATTCTGTTTCTGGATCTCAACTTCCTGAAGAAGGCCAATGATTACTATGGTCATGAGGTCGGAGACAAGATGTTGATATTAACCGGAGAAGCAATGCGTACCGCCTTTGAAGGAAACGGGTTCTTCGGTCGCTGGGGCGGAGATGAATTCATCGCCTGTATCCCCGGTCCAATGGAAACAGGGGATGCGGCGAGGCTTGCGTTTGAACAGGCAGTTCAGGCGATCAATGAACGGGAAACCGATCTTCCGTTTGGGTTATCCATTGCGATTGGGCGGGCAGACAGCACAACAGATATGCCAATTGATCCGATTGACGCGATCAATCAGGCGGATGACTGTATGTATCTTGCGAAAAAGCAGATGAAGGCAGTACGGACCGAATAGGGAACGGTTATGAATTTCAGGTTGTCAGGGGTGGCTCCTTGTGCTATATTCTTTATTGCGCGACTGCGCGTCACTGCTCCGCTAGCCGGTTTGGGACTATGAGCGGCTGATCAATCGAAGATAAGGAGAAAAGAAAACATGAGACTCGATTTAGTAGACAAGATCACAAAAGAACAGATCCGTACGGATGTCCCGACCTTCAAGCCGGGCGACACACTGAAGGTGTATGTACGTATCAAGGAAGGTGAAAAATCCCGTATTCAGCTGTTCGAAGGCGTATGCGTTTCCAGAAAGAACGGCGGTATTGGTGAAACATTCACAGTTCGTAAGATTTCCGGTGGTATCGGTGTTCAGAGAACCTTCCCGGTAAACACACCGATCATTGACCACATTGAAGTCGTACGTCGTGGTAAGGTAAGACGTGCAAAGCTGACCTACCTCAAGGGCCTCTCCGCAAAGAACGCACGTATCAAGGAAGACCGTCGATAAGATTGAGGCTTCGCTTCCGGTGGGTTTGAAACAACCCCAAAGGAGACAATCTTGTATTTCAAGGCTGTACAGTTCTGATGACTGTGCAGTCTTTTATTATGCGATTTATCTCTTCTTAAGAGCTTCGCATTACAAACGGAACCTCCGGTGATATCGTCGTCTTACTCACCCAGGTGATATCCATTCCGGTTGGTTTAGAAAAAATAAACAAATTGTTTAGATTTTTATTGTGTTTATGCATGTTTTCTGTATAATAATTCTTGGTTTCGTAATTTCGAAAGTTTTGTTTAGTAAAAGTAAACAAAGGAGGGCTTATGGACATCGGAAAACGAATACGTCAGCTCAGGATTCAAAATGATCTTACGCTGGAAGAACTCGCTTCGAGAACGGAACTCACAAAAGGCTTCCTGTCTCAGCTGGAACGGAATCTCTCAAGTCCGTCCATCCAGACGCTGGAAGACATTACGGAAGCCCTTGGGACCACGATGGCGAAGTTCTTTGCGGAAGACACGGCGGAACAGATTGTGTTTACGCCAGAAGATGCCTTCATCGACGAACGGGATCGTCATACGGTTCACTGGATTGTGCCTAATGCGCAGAAAAACGAAATGGAACCGATCTTAGTGGAACTGGAACCCGGAGGAAAGAGCGAGGTCATTGATCCGCATAACGGCGAAGAGTTTGGCTACGTACTTTCCGGAAAGGTGACACTGTTCCGGGATGGTACGAAAAAGGGGGTCGTTGTGCGCAAGGGCGAAAACTTCTACATTTCCGGCAAGTATGCACACTGGCTGGAAAACAACGGCACACATTCGGCTTCCGTGCTTTGGATCAGCACACCGCCGATATTCTGAGAAAAGGGGGGAATGTGAAATGGCTAAAAAATTGATTCAGGTACAGAATGTCGTCAAGACATTCGACAAACAGGTCGTTCTGAAGGGAATCTCACTCGACATCATGGAAAACGAGTTCGTGACACTTCTTGGACCTTCGGGCTGTGGAAAGACCACACTGCTTCGCATTATTGCCGGGTTTCTTGAGCCTTCCGAAGGAAAGGTCATCATGGATGGAGAAGACATCGCAAATACGCCTGCCTATAAGCGGGACGTTAATACCGTATTCCAGCACTATGCGCTGTTTCCGCACCTGGATGTTTATGACAATATCGCTTTTGGACTGAATATCAAGAAGATGCCTAAGGACATCATCGACCAGAAAGTCATGCGTATGATCTCTCTTGTTGGACTGGAGGGATTTGAACACCGTGATGTGAGTCTGATGTCCGGTGGTCAGCAGCAGCGGGTTGCGATCGCTAGAGCGTTAGTCAATGAGCCACGTGTTCTTCTGCTGGATGAATCACTTTCCGCACTGGATAAGAACCTGCGGAAGGAAATGCAGCTGGAACTCAAGGAAATTCAGCGGGAAGTTGGAATCACCTTCATCTTCGTTACCCATGATCAGGAAGAAGCTCTGACCATGTCCGATAAGATCGTTGTCATGAAGGATGGCGAGATTGAACAGATCGGTACGCCTGTGCAGATCTATAACGAGCCGATCAATGAATACTGCGCCCGGTTTATCGGAGACTCCAATATTATTGATGGAACGATGAAGCGTGACCGCCTGGTATCCTTCGATGACGCGGATTATGAATGCGTGGACTATGGCTTTGAAGAAAACGAAGCGGTCGATATCATGATCCGTCCAGAGGATATCGATATCGTGGAGCGCAACCGCGGTCTGATCAATGGTGAAGTAAAATCCGTTCTCTTCAAGGGCGTTCACTACGAAGTGGTCGCAGAGACCAGCTCCGGTACCTCCAAGACAGTAACTATGCATGTGCAGAAGGACCGTGATGTGGTGAATGAAAGCGCAAAGGAAAAGATCAGTGCGACTTCCTTCGCGATGGATATCGAAGACGTTCCGAATCTGAGTGATGGTGAAGTTATTGCCCGTGCGCATGCCCAGGCATGGAACTTCGATGATGAAGATGTATCAATTTCCAAGGTCACCTATGACCTGAAAGAAGAGCCAGGGGTATACCCCTGTGTCTTCCGTACGGAAAACGGTACGGAAGTTACCATCGATATTCATGTCGTAACACCGAAGGCAGTAGAGGATGTCTCCAACGAAGAGAGCATTCAGGCATTTGACTTCTATACCACTGTGACGGATATTCAGGAGTCGGTTGCGTTAGATACCGACCTGATCCGTTGGGCCGATGCGTATGCCTGGAGCACGGAAGACCAGTCCCGGGTAGAAATCTGGGATGTGAAATATGACTTCGATGACGAGACCATTACCGAAGGTGATTATGCGGTTACCTTCTCGACCCAGGGCCGTGAACTCAAGATTGAGACCACGGATCGGATTGAAGAGGGGCAGCGGATCGGACTTCGCTGGAACCCGGATGACATTCATGTCATGCGGAAGATGGGGTAAGTGCCATGAAATCTTTTTCCAAGATGGTATATCCCTATGTGGTATGGGCCATCCTCATGATCATCCTGCCGATGCTGATGATTGTGCTGTATGCCTTTACCGTTCAGGGAAACTCGGTACTGACCTTTCAGTTCACTCTGGAGAACTTCGCCCGTTTCTTCTCGGATGAAGTTCTGCCAGCGGTATTATGGCGCTCCTTGAAGATGGCCTTTGTGACAACGATCATCTGTATTCTCATTGGCTATCCAACCGCCTATGTCATGGCGAAAAACTCTCCCAACAAGCAGGCACTTATGGTGTTATTAATCACACTTCCGATGTGGATCAACATGCTGGTGCGTACGTATGCCTGGAGAGGAATTCTCTCGCATATTCATATGAGTGGGGAAATCAAGGTTTATATCGGTATGGTATACAACTTTCTCCCATTCATGATCCTGCAGATCTATACCGCACTCTCCAAGATCGATCCGGCGTTGATTACCGCTGCCCATGACCTTGGGGCGGATAACGTACAGACCTTCCGTCGGGTTATTCTGCCGCTGTCCTTATCCGGTATCGTTTCGGGTATTACTCTGGTATTTCTGCCAGCGGTATCTTCGTTCTTTATTCCCAAGTTCCTTGGGGGAGGGCGCTATGTCCTGATCGGTAACCTGATCGAGGATTACTTCATCTCTACCGGAGACTGGAATTTCGGCTCCGCAATCAGTCTGATCATGGCGATCATCATTCTGATCTCCATGTATATCACACGTAAGCTTGACCGCCAGCCGGCGGACCAGGAGGACAACTGATGGAAAAGAAAACAGGGTTATTTGAGAAGATCTGGTTCTGGGTAATCATTGCCTTCTTCTATCTTCCGATTGTCTATGTGGTATTTTTCAGCTTCAATAAGTCGAAGTCTTTGACGAACTTCACCGGATTCTCGCTCCGTTGGTATCAGCGGATGTTTGAAAGCCGGCCGATTCTTGAGGCGATCGGATATACCGTTGCCTGTGCTGTGATCGCTACAGCGGTATCCACCGTTGTCGGTACGATTACTGCGATCGGTATGTCGAAAAGCAGAAAGCTGTTACGGGAAGCGATCAACCAGGTGAATAACCTGCCGATGCTGAACCCGGATATTGTCACTGCGATTGGATTCATGCTGTTCTTCACATCCCTTCGGATCAAGACCAGTTTCTGGACCATGGTATTAGCACATATTGCCTTCTGTATTCCGTATGTGATTCTTTCGGTTATGCCTAAGCTCCGCAGTCTTGATCCGAATATGCCGGAAGCGGCTATGGATCTTGGCTGTACGCCATTACAGGCACTCTGGAAGGTCATTGTGCCGCAGATCAAGCCAGGCATTCTCTCTGGTGCACTCGTTGCCTTCTCTATGTCCTTTGATGACTTTGTCATCTCGTTATTCACCACCGGGCCAGGGGTAACGAATATTTCGATCTATGTTTACGGAAATGTAAAGCGTGTCAATCCGACCATCAATGCACTTTCCGCAATTCTGGTATTTGTGATTACCACAGTACTTGTCATTGTCAATGTTGTACCGATGATTCGGGAACGGAGGGAGGCAAAGCATGTATCTGCTTCAGAACTGGAAAAAGCTGTTCATTAGTCTCAGCGCACTGGCACTTCTTGGCGGATGTTCCTCCAGCGAACTTCCTGAGGATGCGGTGATTATTGACTCCCTGGCAGAGTATGGCTGCAATTCCATCAATGTATATAATGCCGGAGAGTATATTGCGGATGAAACGGTGCCGATGTTTGAAGAACTGTTTACTGCTCATGTGAACTATGTCACCTTTGACTCCAACGAAATGCTTTATACCCGGCTGCTTGGGGGAAGTCAGTATGATGTCTTAGTTCCCAGTGATTACATGATTGAACGGCTGATGAATGAAGAAATGTTACAGCCGCTCGATAAATCCGTGCTGGAAAACCTGGATAACATCGATCCCGAGGTACTCGGTATGGTAGAAGTGTTTGACCCGGAGCTTGCCTATGCGGTGCCGTACTTCTATGGTTCGGTTGGACTGGTCTATAACAACCAGGTCATTGATGACAGTGAGATTCAGGAAAAAGGATGGGATATCCTTCACGATCCGCAGTATAAGGGAAGGGTATTTGCCTATGACAGCCAGCGTGACATGTTCATGATCGCGCTCAAAGCGCTTGGCTATTCGATGAATACCGATAAGAGTGATGAGATTGAAGCGGCATATAACTGGCTGCTGGAAATGAATGAAGCAGTCGAACCTGCCTATGTGACGGATGAAGTCATTGATGGCATGGCAAATGGTGAAATGGACATTGCGATCATGTATTCGGGAGATGCTGCATATGTCATCTCAGAAAACTATGATATGTCTTACATTGAACCAGCCCAGGGCACCAATGTCTGGGTGGATGCGATGGTCATTCCTTCCAACAGTGCATGTCCCGCACTTGCCAATCAGTTCATCAACTTCATGACGGATAACGATATTGCGCAGAACAACAGTGAGTATGTCGGCTATACCAGCCCGAATACCGAAGTGCGTGATTATCTGGCGGGAGAAGAAGGGGACTTCTTTGAAAACAGTGCATATATGCCACGAAGCGGCTATGAAAAGGATGAAATCTTCCGATTCAACGAAAAGATGACCAAGCAGCTTAATGGCCTGTATACCAAGGTTAAGATGAGCATTAATTAAACACGAAGGAAGTGTTTGGACGTGAGCACTTCCTTTTCTTACGGTGTTTGAGGAGGAATGGAGTGTAATTTGATTCAAAGATCACTGTCTGCTAACCATTGTCCGATATCAATGATACGTATCCCTTCATATTGATACTCAGGGTGATGAGTTCTTGTGATCAGCAGTTTCGGATAGGCATTCTGGATCTTCAGCAGCGGAGCGACCTCTCGTTCAAAGGTCGTTTCTGAAAAAATGTCATCGGAAACCTGAATATAGAGCTCCTCGTTCCGTTTCTTCGCAACAAAATCAATCTCTTTCTGATATAGTTTTCCGACGTATAATTCGTATCCCCGACGGAGCAATTCAATTGCGACCATATTTTCATATGCATGTCCATAATCCATGTTTACCGTACCCAGTTTTGCGTAACGGAACACCGGATCACATACATAGTATTTGTCATTTGTTTCAAGATATCGTTTTCCTTTCAGGTCATAACGGCGCACTTTATAGAACAGAAAGGAATTACAGATATAGCTCATGTAATTGCCAATGGTCTTATTGTTGGTTGGAATGTTTTTCTTGATCAGGTTATCCGATATATTTTTTGACGAAGACAGGTTGGCAATATTATCAAACATGAAATCAACGAGCTGATCGAACATGGCTTTATTGCGGATGTGGTATTTCTGCTGAATATCGCGGATGATCAATGTTTCATAAATTTCGTTGATATAGTTGTATTTGTCTTCCTCATTCCTGTAAAGATAGGCTCCTGCCATACCACCCTCACGGAAATACTGATCAAATGCGGTTTCTGGATCATTAAGGTCATAGTAGCGCATATATTCTCTCAAAGAGAACGGATAAACTTCAATTTCATATTGCCGCCCGACAAACAGGGTCGCAAGATCACTGCTGGATAAAAACGCATTCGACCCAGTCAGGTAGATATCATAATTACCTGTCTCGTATAATCCATTGATTGCATCTTCAAAATTGTCACAACGCTGGATTTCGTCGATTAAAAGAAAATTCTGTTTGTCGTCAACCGTATGTTCTGCAACATATTCTTCCAGTTTCTCTGCTTCTCTGTAATTCCGGAATTCCTTCAGGTTGTAATTGATTTTGATGATGGACGAGTCTTCGTGATTCTCCCTCAGATACTGCTCAAATGCATCAATCAGCTTTGATTTACCGCATCTTCGTACTCCGGTAATTATCTTAATATCTGGTGTACCGATTACATCGATTAGCTTCTGGAGGTAATAGTTTCGACTGATCAGCTTCATTTTTGTATCGTCCTCTTTTTTCAAATTATACATTGTGACTTGCGATTCTACTTCTAACTTTTGAAAAATTTTTAAAAGTTAGAAGTAGATTCATGATGAACACCTTGATTCATAGTGCGAAACAGGGAACGTTTCGGGCTGTGTAAACGATGTATGGATGCTTCACGGAGGACATTGGCAGTTAGATACACTTATAATGATTGACAGTAAGCAGTTCTGACTTTAATTCTTAAGAATAAAGCTAAGATAAAGCGTATAAAGCGGGGGTTCATATGGGATTATTTGACAAGTTTAAAAAGAAAGAATCAAGTCCATGGGATCGTGCTTACAAAGCAAATCCTCAATTTTATGCGAAAGATAATGGAACTCCGTTTGGGGCATTTGCGCTTAGAGAGGGAACAGATACTATTCTCCCAAAAGTACTGAATTATGCAGTAGATGGGAAAGCAATTTCCGATTATAGGCTTATGCTTGTAAGCACCACAAAAGATAATGTTCTCGGGGATTGTGAATACTTTGAGGCATTAAAACGATTAGAAAGCTATGTCATTGATTCAAATGATCATGAAGTGTTAGTAAGAGGTCTGTCATTAGAGGAACTGGAAACTATCGTTGGTAGATAAGAGTTTTGATGAACATATATGGCCTTATAACTCATTCAGAGAAGATTCAAACGTCTTCTCTTTTTTTCTGTGGAGAATACCGTCATTCGATGAATGAATTAAGAAACATTTTGAGCAGTACATAGAAACTATGAATGGTATCTTAAACGCAGGTTCATGTACTTTAAGATATAATTCATTCGTTATGAAACAGCGTCTTCGTAAACCAAACAGCCGTTATGGTTGGAATGTGGCAGTAATGATTGTTGTGTTACTGCTCTTTGATATTGTCGTGCTTGCGGTAGGTCTGCATCGCACCCGGGGTGTGGCAGAGCCTGTCGAACCGGAACCCAGTAATGAACCGATCGTAATCACAGAACCCGAACCGATCGTTCCGGAGGAGCCGGTTGTAATTGAGATTCCGGAAGTGAATCCGATTCTTTCACTGAACTACCATCGGGAGCCATATGAAGCAGAAGATCCTTCTGAAGGATTTGTAAGTGAGTGGTATGTCACCTATGAAGCGCCTGCCTATGCGGAGGCACAGAATACGTATGAAACCATTCAGGCATCCATTCTGACTCCAGGAAGCTCAGCGAATGCAGTACAGATTTCCCGATGGGGAATTCCTCTGGAATCCGGGAAGACCTATACGGTGTTCTTTAATCTTTCTTCCTCAGTCAATGGCACAGTTGGCTTAAAAGCCTATAACGGAGATACTGGTGTGGAGTACAGTTCCTCCCAGTTTCCTGCTACGCAAGAGCCTTCCTACTATGAATACAGCTTCAGCGTGCCTGCAGGGAAAGGGGGGTATAATGGCGTACTTGCGTTCCAGGCCGGAACTCTTGGGGTAGCAGAAGGCAGTACGGTTACGATTCATGCGCTGCGCTTAGTAGGGCAGGATGATAATGCGGCGGTACGTACCAACCAGGTTGGATATTATGCAGAGCAACAGAAGCGCTGCACGTTTATTTACAGCTGCGGGGACTTATTTGATGTGGTAAACGCAGAAACTGGTGCGATTGCCTATTCTGGGGCGATCGTTCACCGCATGGAAGATAACGCAGTAAATGAAACAGATTATTATGGTGACTTCACCAATCTGAGAGTCCCCGGTACGTATTTCATCCGCTCACAGAATGGACTTGTGTCCCATACTTTTACGATTGAAGCTGACCCATATGAAGACCTTCGAAATAAGGCGCTTTTGATGTTAAGTTACCAACGGTGCGGAAGTGAATTAGGGGAATGGGCTGGGCAGTTAAGCCATGCGGAGTGCCATACGTCGCAAGCAACGCTCTTTCTTACCGATGTCGTAAAAGATGTTCATGGCGGCTGGCATGATGCGGGAGATTTTGGCCGGTATGTTTCTACCGGAGCTAAGGCAGTCAATGACCTGTTATTAGCGTATCTTTCTGCCCCGGAACTGTTTTCGGATGCGATTGAAGGACCGGACAGCGGGAATGGAATTCCCGATATCCTGGATGAAGCACGGTATGAACTGGAATGGATGATGCGGATGCAGGAAGAAGACGGGGGACTCTTCTGTAAAGTGACCTCTCAGAGCTTTCCTTCTGATACGACATCCCCGGAAGCTGATAATTTGCCGTTGTATTTACTGGCATCGGATACAGTATCTACTGCCGATGCGGCGGGGTCCTTTGCGATTGCCTATCTTGCGTTTCAGGAAGTAGATCCTGGGTTTGCGGAAACCTGTTTAGCATGCGCAGAGAAAGCGGAACGCTATCTTCATTCCAAGAAGAACTATGTTTTGACGGTTAACCCAATGGATTTCTCCACTGGACAATATCTGGATGACGGGGATCGGGATGGGCGGTTTACCGCATATCTTGCCTTATATGCCGCAACGGGAGAAACCAGATATCTTGATGAGGCGAAGGGAATCTATGAAGATGAGCCGTCCTGCGTGAATTTTGTCTCCTGGAATAATAACGGCATGTATGGTGTGTATCTCTTTTTGACGAATGCTGAGGCGAAGGATACAGACCCGGAGTTTTATGAAGCAATGGAAGATGCCTTGAAGGCATCTGCGGATCATCTGGTTTCTGCATCTGAGGGGTCTGGATATGAAAATGCCAATGCGATCTATGAGTGGGGCAGTAATGCCTATACCGCAAATGATGGCATTGTGTTATCTATGGCATATCATGTCTTTGGAAAGCAGATATACCAGCAGACCGCAGTAGAGCAGATTAACTATCTGCTTGGTAGAAACAGCCTGGATCTCTGCTTTGTTTCGGGCTTTGGGAACCGCTCACCCAAACATCAGCATAATCGGCTTGCATCAGCTAAGGGGACCAGTATTCCAGGGGCTTTGTCCGGTGGCCCGGATGCGTCTAGAGAAGATGATGTGACTGAGGTGATGGACTGGAATACGCCTCCGGCAAGAATGTATGCGGATGAGTATGGAAGCTATTCCACCAATGAAATTGCGATCTACTATAACAGTGCCTTGTTATATCTGTTAGCTTCTGTATCATAAGAGATATACTCGATATAGGAAAAATATCTAGGATTTTCGGTTTTTCCATCGGAGTTCTTATTGAAAAGAAAGTTGGTCTGTTATAAAATGATTTGGCACTGAAGGATGGTTCCTTAGCCAAGTGGTAAGGCAACAGACTGCAACTCTGTGATCGCCGGTTCAAGTCCGGCAGGAACCTCCATTTTTTTCTTCCGGGGACATGGCGGAATCGGCAGACGCAACGGACTTAAAATCCGTTGGTGGCAACACCGTGCGGGTTCAAGTCCCGCTGTCCCCACCAGTTGTAAGTAAAGCGCTGCTGTCTATCAGGATGGTGGCGCTTTTCGTATGTGCAGGTTTTATCCACATACGAGTAAAAGAGATTATGCATAAGGAATCCTGTGGGTGAAAGATCAAATGCATAGATGTATGACTTGGGCACTGCTGTTTTTCTCCATTCCGAACCAAATAGCAACTTGAAAATATGATATTTGTAAAAAATATGCAAATAATTGATTTATGGATTTGAAATTCCAGCTGAATGGTAGTATCTTGTGTGTACGGTAAGGAGAACCATTATGTTGTTACAGTTCAATGTGAAGAACTTCCTGTCGATCAAAGATGAAGTAACACTGACTGCGTTTGCTAATGCGAGTAAAGAACACGAAGATAATCTGATTGTTTCAGGAAGAGAACGAATCCTGCCAACTCTGGCACTCTATGGAGCTAATGCGGCGGGAAAGTCAAATATTTTCAAAGCACTCACTGCTGCTATTCTGCTGGTTAGAAGATCAAACACGCTTCAGATCAATATGTCTACGGGGGTTGAACCATTTCTATTCGATGAAAAGACACAGAATGAGAAGACAAAAATGGATTTCCTCTTTGTTCATAATGGAAAGAAATATGAATACGGATTTCTCGCAGATACCAACTATATTTATGAAGAGTATCTTTATGAATATAAGTCTTCCCGACCGACAATGATATTTGAACGCTCCGAGGTGACGAATTACAAGTTCACTTCATCATACAGGCATCTTTCTGAATATCAGTCCAAGAACACTTCCAATAAACTCTTTCTTTGCACAGCCACCTCATGGAATTGCGAAGAAACACGCGATGCGTATTTATGGTTCGCTGAAGGCATTGATACCTATGATCAACTGGCAATTCAGAACAATCAGTTTCTGGAGTACCTGGATCGCAATAAAAACCGCCCTGAAGCAAAAGAATTTCTCCTTTCCATGCTTAAGCATGCGGAGATTAATATTCAGGATTATGAGTTTGAATCAAATATAATTGATAACCCTGCGATTCCTTTTCCTCCAGGAATTCAGATCGATCGGGTAATGTTAGCGAATGTGAAACAGTATCGTCTGGACACGATTCATCAAATTGAGCAGAGTGATGGCAGTATTAAGAATTATAAGCTGTCATTTGATCATGAATCGGACGGAACAATGTTGCTGTTTGCATACGGTCCGATCATTATGGAAGCTTTAGAAAAAGGAAGAACGATTATTATTGATGAACTGGATAATAGTCTGCATCCAAATCTTTCGAAATACCTGATCGAGTTATTCAACGATAAAGAGGTGAATCGAAACGGAGCGCAGCTAATATTCAATTCCCATGATATCAGCCTTCTGGATTTATCTTTATTCCGCAGAGATCAGATATATTTTGTTGAAAAAGATAATCGTACCGGAGTAACAGATCTTTATTCTCTGGCAGATTTTTCTCCCAGAAAATCTGAGAACATTCAAAAGGGTTATTTGCAGGGACGATATGGGGCGATTCCTTTCCCTGAAGGGGGAATTGAATGGTAAAGAGAATTAGAAAGGTGACTAAGAACCACCCAACCAGAGAGAGAAAGAAAATCATAGTTGTCGGAACAGAAGGAAATAATAAAACGGAAACGCTGTATCTCCGTAATATTGAAAGTACACAATCAAGATTTCATTTCATATTTGCTTCTGGAAATGATACTGATCCAGTGAAAATTGTAAGGAATACGATTAAGAAAGCGAAAGAAGAAGAGATATCGGTACGACGTGGGGATATGGCGATAAGTATTTTTGATCTGGATCTGGACAGTTCTAAGAGAGAACAGTTCACTCGGGCAAAAAACATTAGCGCTTCAAATAATGTGATGATCATATCATCGAATCCCTGCTTTGAAGTGTGGTACTTAGAGCACTTTGGGTATACAAGCAGACAATTCAACTCCAATGCTGAATTAATTACGGAATTAAAGAGGCGTGACTCAAAATACGAAAAGAACTTCTGCAATTTTGAAGTGCTTTATCCTAATACTGACCAAGCAATCAAGAATTGTAAAAAGCTTGATGACTATCATAGAAAGAATTCATCAGAAGAGTTGTTCGAGTTTAATCATCCCAGGACGGATATGTACAAAATTGTTGAATTGCTGATCGATGAAAGTGATAGGAAGAAGGCATAATTTCAAAAGTGCGTTAGCGATGTTTCGATTAACCACAATTATTTACAGCAGAAAATATGTTTGTATCTTTGGATAAAGATATAATCGGAATGATCGTATAGTCACAGAAAGCCAAAGTAGTTTTGGCTGTACAGCTGGACATAGTAAGGAATCGACGGTCTATGGCACTTATCAGCCCAATGAGTTGATCCATAATCTGATTAATACGCATAAGGAAGGGGGATGTATGCCTGCTGACCTGTATAACCTTAATTCCCTGAATGACCAATTAAGATGAGGTATCACATCGAGTCAGCAGTGCAGATAACAAAATGTGATTGTAAATACAAAGAGTAAAATGGTCTTAAATACTCAATTCAAATCAGTATGAGGAGGTGCGATGAAAGCGTTATTTATTGGAGGTACTGGCACGATCAGTGCGGCAGTTGTCAGAAGACTGGTAGAAGAACTTAATTGGGAAGTATGGCTCATTAACCGTGGTAACCGCAGGATTATTGAGTCAGACAGAGTACATACCATTATTGCGGATATCAATGATGAAGCCGATGTGGCCGAAAAGATTGAAGGTCTTTCCTTTGATAGCGTATGTGAGTTTATTGGCTTTACGGTAGAGCAGGTGGAACGTGATTATCGTCTTTTTCATGGCAAGACAAGACAGTATATCTATACGAGTTCTGCTTCTGCCTATCATAAGCCGGCGGCGGATTATCGGATTACTGAAGGTACGACACTCGCAAATCCATACTGGCAGTATTCAAGAGACAAGATTGCCTGTGAAGAATTCCTGATGAAGAAATACCGGGAAGAAGGCTTCCCTGTAACAATCGTTCGTCCCAGCCATACCTATGATGAGCGGCATATTCCGCTTGGAGTTCATGGGAAGAATGGATTCTGGCAGGTGATAAAGCGAATGCAGGAAGGAAAGCCTGTCATCATACAGGGAGATGGGACATCTCTCTGGCATCTTACGTTCAATTCGGATTTCGCCATCGGCTATACCGGACTCATGGGAAATCGTCATGCGATTGGAGAAGCATTTCATATTACGGGGGATGAAGTGCTGACATGGAATCAGATCTATGCGACGATCGCGGATGCATTAGGAGTTGAACTTAAGGCATATCACGTCGCATCGGAATTCCTTGCGGCAGTAGGGGATAAGTACGGATATGATTTTACGGGCAGTCTTGTTGGAGATAAGTCTGTTTCCGTACACTTTGATACACAAAAGGTAAAGCGCCTTGCGCCTGATATGGGAACTCATGTTCCATTTCATCAGGGAGTCAGGATCGCATTGGAGTATATCTGTTCTCATCCGGAAGAATGCCAGAAAGAAGATCCTGAATTTGACGCCTGGTGTGACAGGGTAATTGAAGCCCAGGAACATGCAAAAGAAGCGATCTGAGAACTTATGATAGAACCTATACTGCCGGAGGATAGTAAGCCAGTCCTCCGACAGTAATTTCTATGGAACAATGTGTTATCATGCGCATCTTGTTTGCGATTCTGTTCGGCGTTTTCGGAAAAATGTGTAGGAACCAGGTCAAAAACCCCGGAAAAATGTGCAGAGAACAGGCAAAAAACCTTGGAAAAATGTGTTTTCCTTGATGAGAGAGATCATGTACATACATATTGGCAGTTTTTTTGCCAGGAGAGTTCATTACTCTATTTTCATAGGGAAAAGGAGTATGTTTCATGGGACTGTTTTCATCAAGCAGGAAGAAAGAAGTGACTGCTGTTCTTCCAGAGAATCCATGTTGCTGCAGGTGTGGGAAGAAGATAAAGGAGCATTCCAGATTCATGATCATTGACGGCCAGGTGTATTGTGAGAAATGCGGCTATGCAAAACGGGATTGGGATCTGCTGGAACTTCATGCGTTAATTGATGATTGATAGACTAAGAACATGCGTCATAAGCATAAGGATCATATGAGAAAATCGGTAAAGGTGTAATACTGGCTGATTATTCTGTTTCAATTGATGATGGCATCCTTTCATCAACTGGCGCTTCTGTGAGATGAATTGGTGAAGTTTAAGAGTGTGAAGCCTTTTGAGGATGGCCGTAACGTGACAGTTCGTTGTGCCATTGTTAACATAGAAACAGACATCGATAGGTAAAATAAGTTCAATCGATCCGGTTATATATGTTCATGTGCATGGTTAAGGCAGGATAGAAAATGATTGTATATAGTGCGACTAAAAATCAGTTCAATGATGATGTAATCATGAATCGGATCTCCGGCATTATTCTTGAAAATATTCGATCAAAACATGTTGGAGGAGGACAGGATGCGGAATTTAACTCCTGGCAGAATTCTCTGCAATTCATGCGTAATGTGATTGAAGACAGGGAAATCTCGGATGATGTTAACATCGCCATCGAATATCAGATTCCACGTACTTCGAAACGCGTTGATTTTATGATCGCCGGTGCTGATCAGGAAAACAGAAATAACGTGGTAGTCGTTGAATTGAAACAATGGGCTAAAGCAGAAAAGGTGGATGATATTATGCTGCACAGTGTGCGAACATTCACAGGTGGAGCCAATCGAATCGTGAATCATCCTTCTTACCAGGCATATGCCTATTCCACTTTCATAAAGAATTCTTCAGAACAGGTACAGGATGAAGATATTGGGATTTATCCATGTGCGTATCTCCATAATTATGATCCTGAATATGAAAACATCCTTTTAGACCCTATCTACCAGGTCTGGTATGATGAAGCACCGTTTTTCATCCGTGGGGAAGTCCAGGAAATTCGCAGCTTTATCAAACAGTACATTACAAAGAAGTCAACGAGCGATGACCTCTTATATAAGATTGATAATGGACGTATCAGGCCATCAAAGGCACTGCAGGATTGTCTTGTTTCTCTGATGAAAGGGAATCAGGAGTTTATCCTTCTTGATGATCAGGCGGTTGCGTATGATATCTGCCGTCAGACAATGAAGCAATGCCAGAAGGATATGAAGAAGCGGACAATTATTATCCAGGGAGGACCAGGAACAGGAAAGTCTGTTCTTGCGGTAAACCTTTTGAAAGAGTTCATTTCTGATGGGTTAAATGCATGCTACTGCACAAAAAACAGTGCGCCTAGAGAAGCGTATCAGAGATTGTTGACGAAGTCTGATCTGAAAGCTGAACTGAATATCAAGCAGTTATTCCGATCACCACATGGGTTGAATGCTGCTCCTTCAAACTACTACGACTGCATGATCATTGATGAGGCTCATCGGCTTGTAAAGCGAATCTTCAGTGACTGGAAGGGGAAAAATCAGGTAATGGAGTGTATCAATGCTTCACTTCTTTCAATTTTCCTGATTGACGAGAATCAACAGATTTCTACCAGCGATATCGGCTCGATTGATGAAATTGATAAATGGGCGAAGGAACTGGACTCAGAACTGATATGTGACGACAATACAATTCTTCATTCACAGTTTCGCTGTAATGGCAGTGACCAGTATATTCAGTTGTTGAATAATATTTTACAGATCGGAGAAGTAACCGATGTTGATCTCAGTGAACTCAATTTTGAGATCAAAGTCTTTGATGACCCAAATGAAATGAGGGATGAATTAAGAGCCTTGAATAAAGTGAATAACAAAGCACGCATGGTCGCTGGCTATTGTTATGACTGGGATGTGAAGAACCATAGAGGTGATTACGATATTTACCTTGAAAATGATTTTAAGGCAAAGTGGAATCTGGAAAATGATAAGCTTTGGGCAATCAATAAGAAGTCATTTGAGCAGGTAGGCTGTATTCATACTGCGCAGGGACTTGAGTTTGACTATGTAGGTGTAATTGTTGGACTTGATCTCAGATATAATCCGGAAACAGGTCAGATTATTACCGACAAAACAAAGATATCAAAAGATGATAAATCCTCAGGAATACGATCTAAAAATGTTTCCGAAGCAGAAGCAGCCAGATTAATTAAAAACACTTACAAAACGCTGCTGTCTCGTGGGCAGAAAGGCTGCTATATCTACTGTGAGGATGGAAATCTCAGAGATTATATTCGGTCATTCCTGAAAGTCGAATAAGACGAAATAGTGTTCTATAAGATAGGTGCTGTAATTAATTCGTCTTGGGACTGACAATCACTGCGTATTCATGCATATCGAAAATTACCTTTTTAAGTAATCTATGTGATTTTAGATCCTCGGGTGTTGGACATGCCAAGGGAAAGAACTACAAAAAGACATCTCAAAAATTTGATATGTAGGAGCTTCCACTACAGGATATTTTTGATAACATTCTGCAATCTACAGAGTCATATCTGATTTTATGATCGATAATTTCACGTAATACGGATTCAATAACATCTATACCATGAAGAAAGAAGTTGTGAGTTATGCCACTTGGATGGATTGATTTTTCAAAAACTGAACGGAATAAAGTGTTGAGCGTGCTGGACATGTTATCAGATTCTGGCACGCTCGATGAGCTTGGCATAGCTCCGATCCGGGATGGTTTTGCTAACCTGTTTTTCCCGGGCACTTCAACGATCCAGACACGAGCGAAGTATTTCATGATCGTTCCCTATGTGCTGAAAGACCTGGAATACAGCAGTGAAACAAATCCAAACCGGATGCTTAGAACGCTTGATGAAATTGAACGTAGATGTGGTGAGATATTGATTGCTGGTGAAGATAAAGATGGCATTATTGGTAGCAGATCTCTGGCGCAGGGTAAATGGGTTAAGCGGACACCTGCTGATATTTATTGGGCTGGACTGCGAAATTACGGTATTTTTACAGGCGGAACACTATCCCTGTCGGAATATGTACGTGCTATTTGTGCTCTTAAGAATCAGAAAGCAACTGTCGCAAAGCTCGGCAATCGAAATGACAATGCAGATGCGGACAAAGGCGATGATAAGGATGCCGGAGAACTGTTCAGAAAGCAGTTCTGGAAGATCCCAACATACCAAGAAAAATGGATGGAGGATATCAGTATTAAGCTTTCCCTAGAGGAAGCCTCCTTCTTAAAAGGGCAGATAATCGCTTCCTATCCAGACTCCATGTTGGCATACATTCTGAAGAATGATGTTACTGATATATTTGCAGCGAAGACATTTCAGGATCTGGAAACTCTGATTTTATCCTTTCCGGAACAGATACGGGAAGATTATGCGTTGGCATTTGATTTCTCCAAATTTCTGTTTGTGCTGCGTGTCGTATATAACATGATTGTCTCTGACAATCAGAACGAGGACGCAAACGACCTATGGGAAAAGCTACTACCGGATATTCCGGCCCTGGCAGATGTTGATTTGGAGCGGATCTTTTCAAGGCTCAATGTCTACGGAAATGTGTTCCTTCGCAATTTTCTCAAAGGATCTCAGACACTGATGAAGGAGTCAGATCTGGAAGGTTTGAAAATTGAGATAAAGAGGAGAGAACGGGAATTGAAACAGTCCAGGGCGAAGACGTTGCACCCTGGCGAGTTTGATCTGGATGGTTGGTTTGGCGGTGGTGAGCTGGATTATCGTTTCGATAATGCGAAGGTAATCATCAAAGATATTTTTGAAAGCGAGGGGATCTATGTTAAATCCAAATAATGACAGACTGGATTATGGTCAGATCCTTACTCCACCTACCGGGTACTATCTCGACTTTGCTGTTGGAACGACTTATTCCCTGGATCTGGATGCGCTGGTGGGAGCCAGCCTTGCGCTTGGGCTTTCTGAGGAGACAGACAGCGAACTCATGAACAATCCGGTATGCCTGTTGGAAGCGCTGCGCAGTACTGGAGATAAGGTGGCGTTGTTCTGTGAGGGTGGTCAGATTCATATGCCGAACAGAGTGACACCGTTATATATTCTGCTGGAAAAGATGGTATTTTCTGTGAAGACTACCAAGAAGCACAGGATTACAGCATATCCTTCCTTCCATCCTAAGTTCTGGCTGATTCGATACAAGAATTATGAGGGCAGCCTTAAATATCGTGTCATCATACTCAGCCGTAATTTGACCTTCGACCGTAGCTGGGATATCACTTACGTTATGGACGGTGAAGTTGTTAAAACAAGTTCCGATAAGAACGAACCAATCTGTGATTTTCTTGAATATCTAGTCAGTCAGACACCTTCCGATGAAAACGGAAAAGAGAAGGCAAAGGGTATCTGCACCTTGATTCGCGAGTTACCAAGTGTAGCCTTTATACCTGCAGAGAAGGAGTTTTACGATTTTGAATTCATTCCGAATGGGGTGAGGAAACAGGATGGTGGATTCTATCAGTTTGATGACACACAACTTTTTCAGGATACATTCCATGAGATTATGATCATTTCGCCATTTCTTTCTGGTGGGATCATAAGAGGTTTCAATAACCGGAATACAAATTCTCTGATCAAAGATGCGCGGTATATGCTGATTACACGGGAGATGTCTCTTGGGAAACTGAAGCCGGAAGACATCAGCAACTTCAAGATATATACCATGCGTGACGTCGTGATTGATGGAGAGACGGCGATATCCGATGAGTCACAGGAGATTCAGAAGCAGGACATCCATGCAAAGGTATACATGGTTCGGAAGTATTCCAGTTCTGATTTATATTTGGGATCACTAAATGCATCTCACAATGCCGTTCATGGAAATGTGGAATTCATGATCTGTCTGAGATCAAAGAATCGATACATGAACATGGATAAATTGACGGCTGCTCTTTTTGGAAGTGAAAAAGACGGGTCCGACAATCCCTTCCAAGAAGTAACGCTGCAAAATGCCATCATTGATGTGGATGATGAAAAAACGAAGATACTGGATGTGATCGTGAAAGAAATTAATCGTAGTAATCCATCTGCCTGCATCCGGCCGGAAGAGGAAGACTTCTATTCCGTGAATGTCCATTTTAATACCTGCGACACGAAGGATTTTCAGGTATCTGTCAGACCCTTGCTTTCCAAGAGGGAAGAAGAGTTTAGAGAAGATATCGTATTTACCGGATTGTCTGTGACGCAACTTTCGGAATTCTATGTAATATCCGTGTCAGACGGAGAACGGACTGTAGAGCGCGTTTTGATCATTCCGACAGAAGGTCTACCGGAAGATCGCGAAAAGGCAGTGGTTTCCAGTGTTGTCAGCAACCGTGACTGCTTCTATCGCTATATTGCTTTTCTACTTGGCGATGACTCGATTCTTTCTATGTTGGAAGCTAATACAGCAGCTGGCGAGTCCAGCAGTACAGCGAATAGGCATGATTACCATGTTCCGGCTCTGTACGAGAAAATGCTTCAGACAGCAGCAGTTGCTCCGGAAAAGTTTAAAAGTATTGAATACCTGATGAAGACTATATCAGAAGACGGTATCATTCCGGTTGATTTTATAAAGCTGTATGAGACGTTTAAGAAGGCGGTGAGATTCAATGGCTAGGGTCATGGACCATCTCGATGCAATTGAGCAGAAAATCATGAGCGGTCTCAAGGATTTTCAGGAGGCTACAGTTGAGCGTATTGATTATCTGTATCGTCATAATCAGTACCGTATTCTTGTTTCAGATGAAGTAGGTTTGGGGAAGACTTTGATCGCCAGAGGAACAGTGGCTAAGCTCGCGAAACTGCGCCGTGAAGAAGGCGACAATCTCTTTAAAGTCGTCTATATCTGCTCGAATGCAGCAATTGCGGATCAGAATCTCAGTAAACTTCGCGTAACACATGAAACAAAGACTGAGAGTGCTTCCTCATCCAGACTATCAATGCAGCACTTGAACATTTTTAAACAGGAAAATGATGCGGAGCTTCTGGATCGATATATTCAATTGATCCCTCTGACACCGGACACATCTTTCCGCATGACGGCAGGAACCGGAATTGTGAGGGAGCGTGCGCTGATGTTTGTGCATCTGAAGCGAATGCCCGAATTGAATAACTATCAAAAAGAATTAGAAGTTGCCATGATGGATATTGCAAGATCTACATGGGAATCATGGTGCAAGGACTGGTATGAGAGAGAAGCTGTTAATTGCAATGATAAATCTGGTGGACGGTATTTTGATTATATGCAGTACAGGCTACACAGCGAACTCTCCATGACCTGGCATGATGATGTTACCTATCTGGATGGCCTCGTAGAGCTTTGCGATGCAATCCGACGGAATGGAGGAAAGCGTGTAAGCGAGAATGCGATTATCGGTCAGCTTCGTGTTATCTTTGCCAAGATCAGTCTGGAGAAGCTGGAGCCAGATCTTGTTATCATGGATGAATTTCAGCGTTTCAAATACCTGCTGAATTCCGATCCTGAATCCGAGACCGGCATGCTGGCAAACAAGTTCTTCCATGCCAGAGATGTACGTATGCTTCTCTTATCTGCGACGCCTTATAAGATGTATTCCACTTCCGAAGAGATTGATGAGACCAGGTTGGATGAACACTATACGGAATTTCTCTCCGTGATGAATTTCCTGAATGAAGATTCGGAAGCGGGAAGCAGTTTTTTGACAGTATGGCGGGATTACTCCATCCGTTTGAAAGAACTGACACTTGGTGGTACGACGATCCTGTCTGCTAAGAATGCTGCTGAAGATGCCATGTATCAGACAGTATGCAGGACAGAACGGATCTCTGCAGCAGAGAATGCTGATATCATCGATGACAGTGATGTTCACGAGCCACTGGAAGTCCTGGAGCAGGATATCCGTTCCTATGTTCAGGCACAGGAATTGTTGGATCAGATCGGAGCAAATTATCATGTCCCGGTGGACTATATCAAATCGACACCATATCTGATGTCATTTATGCGTGATTATCAGCTGAAACGGAATGTAGAAAAATACTTTAAGGAACATCCGCAGGAACTGAGGAAAATCAATAAAGACACCTTCTGGATCAACCGGAATACGATCGATCATTACGAGCGCGTTCCCAATAACAATGCAAGGCTGGAACGAGTCATGAACAGCGTGCTGCAGAGAGGAGTGGATAAGCTTCTTTGGATGCCGCCGTCCAAGCCATACTATGAGATGGAAGGTGCTTATAAGAACACAGAGTTTTCTACCAAAACACTAATCTTTTCTACGTGGGAAATGGTTCCGAGAATGCTGGCAAGCCTTCTATCCTATGAAGTTGAACGCAAAACAGTAGGAAAATTGGCCAGAGACTATCAGGATCGAGACGTTCACTATTTCTACAGTGGTGAAAAGAGATATCCTTCTGCACGAATGAACTTTTCTGTAAGAAACGGTGTGCCGAGTGCGATGACTCTGTTCTGCTTGATCTATCCCTCGTGGTTCCTCGCTTCATGTTATGATCCTGTCTCTTGTATGAATGAACGGATGGGGATCCGTGAAATTCAAAGGCAAGCAAGAGAGAAAATTAGTGAGGAGTTGAAAAAACTTCCTTCGCCCGAACACGGCAATCAGGACCGCCGTTGGTATTACATTGTTCCACTCATTATGGATGGGAATGAATATGCCTCTTCCTGGATAGAGAGTGGATTAAAGAGTGCGGAAGAACAACCTGACTATGATGACGAAGAAGGAAAATCCAAGAGGCAGAAAGGCTTCATAGCCCATATGGAAGCGCTGAAAGAGCTCTTCGATGATACACATAAAGAACAGTATGACAATCTGGGCAGAAGACCGGATGATCTTTTGGATGTCCTGACTGATATGGCAATCGCCTCTCCGGCAATATGTATTTATCGTACATATTTGAATTACACAGATGGGGAGAAGGGACTTCCTGTGTATCTGCCAAGTCAGCTGGCAAGAGTGTTCATTAATAGAATGAATACAGTTGAATCGACTGCTGTTGTGGAGCTGGTTTGTGGCAGAAAATCGGATGACGCGCATTGGCAGAACCTGCTGACATATTGCCGTCAGGGTAATCTGCAGGCTGTATTTGATGAATACGCGCATCTCATCTCAAATGGTATTGACCATGATGAGGATCTGATCCATCAACTTCACACGCAGATGAAGGGTGCCATGGATATCCGCACAACCCAGTATAACGTGGATACCTATAAGAGCTTTCAGAAGAGATCTTTTGGGCAAAAGGACAGGCCGACCAATATCAGGACGCACTTTGCTGTAGCATTTACGAAGGGCGAGGGGAAAGACACAGACGGAGATCGTAAGAAGACGATTCGGGATGCCTTCAATTCCCCGTTTCGACCTTTTGTTCTCGCAACAACATCGATTGGACAGGAAGGATTGGATTTCCATAATTACTGTCGAAAAATCGTACATTGGAATTTGCCTTCCAATCCAATCGATTTGGAACAGAGAGAAGGGCGGATCAATCGCTTTGAGTGCCTTGCGATCCGCCAGAATGTGGCAAAGCGATATGGCAATATAGTTTTCAGCACAGATGTCTGGAAAGAGATGTTTGATGAAGCGACGATCGTTGAGAAGGCCGGAGGCTCTTCGGATTTGATTCCTTTCTGGGGGCTCCGGGAGACAGAAGACATGGTAAAAATTGAGCGTATTGTACCGATGTATCCGTTCAGCCGAGATGGTCTGACGTATGAACGACTTATTAAGATTCTGTCTCTGTACAGATTGACGCTTGGGCAGGCACGACAAGAAGAGCTCCTGGAATATCTGTTCAAAAACTGCGATGATCCAGACCAATTGAAGGAACTATTTATCAATCTCAGTCCATTTTATAAAGAACAGAAGAGAAAGAAGGGTGGTTGACAATGACCACAGTACCAATGAGTGGCCTTGTGATATTCTTCGGATACTGGGTATTAAACTTCAATATGAATTTTTAGGGACATGATGGAAAGTTAAGACCGCTTCTTGAAGATATCATTCATCAGGTTTCGAACACGTTTAACTACAAAGCAGGAGAATGCGAGGTAAGTAAACATGCCATTTAAGATCATTCGAAATGACATAACGAAGGTTAAAGCAGATGCCATTGTTAATACTGCCAATCCAGAACCAAGATATGCCAGCGGTACGGATGCGGCGATCTATAAGGCGGCTGGGGCAGATGATCTTCTTGATGCACGGAAGAAAATCGGCAGGATTGCGCCAGGTGAGGCAGCTGTCACTGCTGCGTTTCAGCTTCCGGCAACCTGTATCATTCATACGGTTGGGCCCGCATGGATCGACGGGAATCATGGAGAATATGACATCCTTCGTTCCTGTTACCGTAAATCACTCTTACTGGCAGATCAGCTGGGCTGTAAAAGTATTGCCTTTCCACTTATCGCAACTGGAGTCTATGGTTTTCCAAAAGATCAGGCACTGGAGATCGCATTATCTGTGATGCGTGAGCATCTGGAGTCTTCTGATCTGAATGTGATACTGGTTGTCTTTGAGCGTGATTCGTATCAGATCGCATCTGGTCTTACAGAACAGATTAAAGAATATATCGATGAGAACTATGTCTTTGAACAAGCTTCAGAGGAATATGGAGAACCGATAGAACATCTTTCCGAAACTGGACGCAGGCGAGGGCTATGGGAGCGTAATCATCTCTTTGGCTCAGCGCCCATAAGTTATGCGGCAATGGCTGAGCCTCTGACAGAGGAAGAACTCCCTCAACTGGATGGGGAAGATAGTTTCAGCTATGCCGTAACAGAGAAGAAGGCTTCGCTTGAAGATATGGTGAAAAACCTAGGAGAAAGCTTTCAGGCAAGGCTTCTGCGTATGATTGATGAGCGGGGAATGACTGACCCTGAAGTTTATAAACGTGCAAATTTAGATCGGAAACTGTTCTCAAAGATTCGTTGTAATCAAGATTACATACCTAAGAAAAAGACGATCATCGCTCTGGCGATTGCGCTTGGATTAAACCTGGATGACACGAAAGACCTTCTGGCCAGTGCTGGACTGGTACTGACAAATAACAGTAAAGCAGATGTTATCGTCAGCTTCTGCATTGAAAACGGTATTTACGATATATATGAGGTAAATGCATTACTGTTCAAATTCCATCAATCAACGATGGGTTGATCATTGTCGCTTTACAAGCGACCACTTCAGTTTGCTTAAAAGCCATACTTGAATCATCAAATAAAGGAGGCTTGCAAAATGAAGAAGAACTTAACAGAATTGGTAATGATCTTAGACAGAAGTGGTTCCATGGGTGGATTAGAAACTGACACCATCGGTGGATACAACAGTATGCTGAAAAAGCAGAGTAAAACTGAAGGTGAGGTACTGGTATCTACCGTACTGTTTGATGATTGCAGTGAGGTGCTTTATGACCGTGTTCCTTTATCTAAGCTGCCACAGATGACAGAGAAGGAATACTATGTGCGTGGCTGCACCGCCTTACTGGATGCGGTTGGTGGTGCAATTCATCACATTGGTAACGTACATAAGTATGCCCGTGAAGAAGACCGTCCAGAGAAGACGATCTTCGTCATCACTACAGATGGACTGGAAAATGCCAGTCGGGAGTATTCTTGCGACCGCGTGAAACAGATGGTCGAACGGCAGAAGGAGAAGTATGGCTGGGAATTCCTGTT
The DNA here is from genome assembly GCA_017469355.1 of Solobacterium sp. GTDB lineage: Bacteria > Bacillota_I > Bacilli_A > Erysipelotrichales > Erysipelotrichaceae > Bulleidia. The sequence goes on from JAFUGM010000005.1 coordinate 27,951, forward strand.
TTTAGGGGCCAATATCGACGCGATCGAAACGGCAGGGCGCTTCGGTATTTCCGCTGATCGTGCCGCGAATTATAACAGCGACCACGAAGGTACAGCACTGAACTATGAAGTTCTGGCAGATACCGTCTGTGAAATGCGTGCATCTGCAGCACCTATCAGTGCAGATTGGAAGAAGCGAATTGATGAGGATTATCAAAAGCGTGGTAAGAAAAGAACCAAGGCATAAATATATTTGGGTCAGAAAAGAGAACTCATAACGAATTCAAAAAGCCAATCGTGAATCCAATATTGAGTAAGAAACTGACGAAACGATCAATGCTAGCAGACAAACTGACAGGATGATCTTGAGTTTTACAGCGAATATGCCGTAAAGCGCTTAGTTATGCGCTTATCGGCGTATTGCCTGTCTAGCGCACCAAATACTTTATTATCAAAAAATAAAATAAGTGGCATTTTCCTCCTATAAAATTCAAAAAAAGTGGCATTTTTCCTTCTAAAAAAGTTAAAATAGTGGCATACAGGTGCAATATGAAACGAAAAATCTATGATGACTTACTGAGATGGAAATCTTCCAAAAAGAAAAAGTGTCTGTTTATTCAAGGTGCCAGGCAGGTAGGAAAAACTTATATCATTGATGAATTTGCGGCTGAAAACTATCCTGCCAATAAGATCATCAAAATGGATTTTATTATCCAAAAAGATATGAATCGTTTTTTTGAAGGGGACTTATCACCGGCTGCGGTAATGCGCAGGGTGTCCGGTGATATTCGCTTTCGCAATATTGATTTCAAAGATGATCCTGATAACCCTTACTTCATTTTTCTGGATGAATGCCAGGAATGTGAAAACGCCATTATTGCCTTGAAAGCTTTTTCCATGCAGAGCGAGTTATATCACGTGATTGCCAGCGGCTCACTTCTCGGGGTTGCCTTGAAACGGGAATTCTCCGGATCTTATCCGGTTGGTTATGTTCAGCATCTTTCCATGTATCCCATGAATTTTGAAGAATTCCTATGGGCGTTTGGATATAACGATCGTTTCATTGAACAGTTACTTCAATCTGATTCCGTGACTGACTCTACACATGAGGTATTAGCCGATCTGTTTAGGAAATACATTGTGATTGGAGGTATGCCAGAAGCTGTCGAAACCTTTATCGATACGCAGAACTATGATGCTGTGTATACCGTACAAAGTGATCTTAGAACTGGTTATATTCAGGATATCCGCAAGTATGGGGAATCAGAAACGATGAAGATTAAGATTCAGAGATGTTTTGAATCAATTCCTGCGCATTTAAAGGAACAGAATAAGAGATTTATGTATAAGCGTGTTGAGAAAAACGGGAGATCAAGAATGTTCGATCATGCGCTCGACTGGCTGTATGATGCAGGATTGGTGATTTATTGCGATAATCTCAAGACATTGAAACAGCCATTATCTTCTTATACGGAAGAAGATAGTTTTAAACTGTTTCTTTTGGATCCAGGTGTTCTTATGAGCATGTTTCCACCGGAAAAGCGATATCACGTTTTAAGCGGAAGTGAGGATATTGATATCGGTGGAATTTATGAAAATGCTGTTGCGTGTATTCTTGCGACTGCCAAAAAGAACAATAAACTCGCTTATATGAATATGGAACAACAGCTCGATCTCGACTTTGTAATGGAGTCGAATGACGTCATAACGATTCTGGAAGTAAAATCCGGAGATAGCCTGAAATCGTCTTCGTTAAAGAAGTTTCTGAAGATGAATCCGGACTTTGACGGGAAAGTAATTAAGCTCTCAAACAAACTCGCCAGTGATGAAGCAGTCGTGAAAAACAAAACGTTCTATCGGTTTGCGCTGGAGCTTCAACATACAACCAGTGTGTATTGATAACTTGAAGTGGTGTCACATTCGGAGAGGGTAGAAACTGTAATCAGAACTTCATGTGCTTTTCATGGGTAAACGTGTCGACCCTGTTTCCTTCGTTTCTGATACTGAATTTGCGTATAATAGCAGGGAACAGGTGAATCTATGTGGAATAAACTGAAAGAAAAGTTTCTGAATAAAAAGTTTCTTACCTTCGGAGTGATTGGAGGGTTTAATACCGTCTTTGCTTTACTCGTTAACCGCGTCTGTATCAAACTTGGCATTGAAGTTGGCATCGCATCCATCATCGCGGATATCATTGCGATGATTCCTTCCTATATTCTGAATATGAAGTTTACCTATCATGAAGAGATGTCATGGAAGAGTTTTGTGACGTTCCCGTTAAGTTATGTTCCAGGATGGATTATTTCCTTTCTGATTGTAGAGGTGCTTCATCGTGGACTTGGCGTACCGAACCAGTACGCAAAACTGGTTTCCGTACCGATCTATATCCCGGTGAATTTCCTCTGTATGAGTTTTATTGTTGGACGCTTTTCAAAGAAGAAACAGGAAACACTGAAGGCTTGATAAGCATGGGTTTCCAGTAGGAGCTGTCCTGCTTTTTCTGATAACATAATCTCATGAGTTATATTTCTCTTAACTTCTATCTTCTGACAGCACTTCTTGTGTTGCTCTATTATGTGTTTCCCTTATCGAAGCGCTGGCTCGTACTGCTTGTCGGCAGCGCTGCGTTTTTCTTTTTTGCGGATCGCCAGGGTATCCCCGCATTATGCTGGATGATTGTCTCTGCCTTCCTGTTTGGTAAAGCGATACGTAATTCAAAACGCCTGTTACTTCCGGGAATCATTGTTTCGGTGCTTCCGTTCTGGATTCATCTTGTAGGAGATACGCTAGGAAGGGAAGTGCCTTCCTTCTTTCTTCCCCTTGGGCTTTCCTATCTTTCGCTTCAGGCGATTGGATATCTTGTGGATGTTTCAAAGGGGAAGTGTGAGCCTGCAGGCAATGTTTTAAAGTTTGCGTTATTCCTGTCCTTTTTCCCACAGGTAGTACAGGGGCCAATCCCAAGATATGGGAAGCTTGCGCCGCAGTTAGTTAAAGGGCATAAGGCAGATGAAGAAAACTTCCAGAAGGGATTTGTACGTATTCTACTGGGCCTTGCATTAAAGTTTCTGATCGCAGATCGGGCAGGGATTCCTGCTAATACATTCTACGCGGAAGCAGGGGTATATACCGGCATCTATGCCTGGCTTGGCATGGTGATGTTCATGGTGCAGCTCTATGCGGACTTCCTTGGCTGTGTATTGTTATCCATCGGTACAGCACGTTTATTTGGCATTGAGCTGCAGAATAACTTCAACCATCCCTACAGTTCCCGCTCTACGGCGGAGATCTGGACCCGTTGGCATATCAGCCTTTCTCTCTGGTTACGGGATTATATCTACTTCCCATTAGGGGGTTCTCGAAAAGGAACATTCCGTAAGTATCTGAATCTTACAGCTGTATTTGTTGTATCGGCGATCTGGCATGGGGTGAGTCTTACATATCTTGCCTGGGGGTTATTAACCGCAGGGTATCAGATTATTGGTGAATTAACCTTCTCCTTCCGGGAGAAGCTGTATCAGTTCTGCCATATTCCGGATGGTATAAAAAGCAGGATTCGTCAGGCAGTGACCGCCCTGTTATTTGTATTAAGTTCTCTGTTATTCCGTTCCTATGGCTTTCGGGCTCTGCTAACGAATATGAGAAGTCTTATGCAGGGAAGTATGAGACCTGAAGAAACTGGATGCCTAGGCTTAACGGCAGCGGAGTGGGTATTGCTTGGAATAGCGGTAGTATGTTTTGGCCTTTTCCAGCATTTCTCCAATAAAAAGAATCTTGAAATCCCGTTTTTTGAAAAACCATGGGGCTTCCGCTATGCGGTATACCTCTGTTTGATGGTGGCGATTCTGATTTTTGGAACCTATGGGTTTGGCTTTGACGCCGGGGCGTTTATTTACGGAGGGTTCTGATGAAACAGAAGAAACATGTCTTATCCCATTCCGTGGTATTGCTGGTGACACTGATCGTTGCGTCAGTGCTTTTCGGTGAGCTGTTCCGCCCCAAGTTCAATAATGATAACTACTGGCCGCTCGATGTGACGTATGAGAGCTTCTACGAGATGGAAGAGAATACAGTCGATGTACTTTTCCTTGGCAGTTCGCATGCGATCTCTGCCTTTTCTCCGCAGGAACTCTATGATGAAACCGGAATCCGAAGCTTTAATCTTTCTTCGGAGGAACAGAGCCTGTTAGTCAGCTACTACTGGCTGAGGGAAGCCCTCCGCTTCCAGAAACCTAAAGCAGTGGTACTGGATACGGTGGTCTGTTTCCCATATACCGATACCCCATATAACTGTACGGAGCCTTCGATCCGTAAGGCACTGGAGCCAATGAAATGGTCTTCCGTCAAATGGGAGGCGATCTCTGCTATTTCTTCCTTAGACCCAAAGGAAACCTTTGCCAGTTATCTGTTTCCTATTATTCGCTATCACGCAAGATGGAATGATCTTACTTATGGAGATATTCATTTCTGGCCGCCTCAGAATACCAGCCTGAAAGGTTATGCGGTGCTTTCTGAAGACTATGGGAAGGAGGACTATGTGCCGTTAACCGAAGAACCTGCGGTACCCGCTGGTACGCATCCATTAATGATGGAATATCTCGATCGCATTGTCTCGCTATGTAAGGAAGAGGGGATAGAACTGATTCTCGTTAGTACGCCATATATGGAAGCGACCGGTGAAACCCATCAGGCTATGGCAGACTATGCGTCTAAGAATGCGTTAACCTATATCGACTTTAATCTGGAAGATGTGATTCAGGAAATGGATTTTGTGTTCCGTGATGATATGGCAGATGCCGGGCACGCGAATACCTCTGGGGCAGTGAAGCTGACAGATTATATTGGTGCGGTATGTGTTGAACACGGAATTCCTTCCAAAGCGGATGAGCAGTATGAACGGAGCCGGGCTTATGTTAACCGGCAGATAAAAAATGCCAATCTCTATCGGATTGACAATATGAAGGAGCTGATGGGTTCCATCAATTATGATCAGTATCTGATCTTTGTGAATGGCTCGGATTCCAGTAGTTTCTCCTCCCTTGAAATCGAACTAGAAGAGGCGTGGGACAGCCCGGTTGGCCTCATTATGGAAGATGGCATTGTGACAGACATTTCCGATCAGAAGATTCAGGGCTATCGCTTCTTCGATAATATTTCCTACAAGATCCTTCCAGGAGATAAGAGTTCTTCAATTACGATCAATGGTGTTACTTATACCAGAAATACCGAAGGTGTTCAGATCATTCTTCTGGATCGGGAGAAGGGATATGTGATTGATCACTCCTGTTATGACCGGAATGGGCAGCGGGTTCAATGAATCTCATTGATATCTACGGGGAGAAATTCCCCGTTTTTTAATACCATGACCTCATGGAATCCGATATCCTTACATAACTGAATGGTTTCTGTAAATGCACAATCTAAGTAGGCACGGTTATGACAATCGCTGTTAATCATGATGGAGGCACCCAGTTCCTTTAACATCGTTAAGATGATTTGGTGTGGATAGGGGCTGGTGCGATATCCCCGGGCAATGGCACCGGTATTGACTTCATAGATCTTTGAGGATCCAAGGCTATGAATACACTCGCTGACCTGGTTCAGGTAACGAGGATCGTCAAAGGAGAAGTAAGACTCCTGTTCATTGAATTTCGACACAAGATCGAGATGCCCAATGATATCTACTTCCGCATAATCCTTCATCCTTGCGACATTGCGGTAATAGTCTTCTGTAAGCGCAAAGATGTCATTGTGGTAGCCTTCCTTAAGAAGTCGCTGGAACTTTTCTTCATCCCAGTCAATGGGGACTGGTGTTCCTTTATTTGGAAGAAAATGCACACTTCCAATCACAAAGTCATAGGGTGCCTTAGAGGGAATGCGGCAGGTCATATCTTCTTCGATGCCAAGATAGATCGTGATCGCATTCCTGTATTTTTCCTTGAGTTCCTGAATGGTCTGAATATAGGAGACAGTCGCTTCTAATGACATACATTCCGCATCATAGGGGCTGTAGCCATGACCAGAAAACCCAAGGATATCAAATCCTTTTTCAATGGCAGTCAGAACCATGTCTTCCGGATGGTCTTTGCCATCACAGAAGGTGCTGTGCGTATGCATATTAACTCTCATAAATCCCTCCAAGAAGATTACGCAGAACTCGCCGGTCATAAAGCAGATCTTTACAGTCTTCTGGGGTAGAAAGGACCTTATCATAGCCCTGTAGCCAGGTTCTTGTGCGATCCATCAGTTCTTCATAGTCTTCGGTAACTTCACGATGTGTATGATAATATTCTTCCTCCAGGCAGAGGAAGATCAGTGTTCGAAGGGAAACCATACAGCTCTCTTCAATCCAGAATTGCGTCGATTCATAGGGTGGAACATACTGTTGTAATAACTGAGCGATGGAAAACAGTCCATCACTTTCATTCTGCCAGATATCCGCATAAATAGAGTCATAGCCAGAAAGGAAGGATTCGTTCCAATAGTCATAGGCATCGCCTTCAATAATGGTTAATCGCTGATCAGGAAATAATGGATAGATGAGTTCGTTAAACACACGGATGACTTCCGGATCTGCTTCGACAACCGTCACCGAGTTCACCCTGGGATTGCGTAATGCCATAAACGCGAAGTACCCAAGTCCTAATCCAAAGGTTACTACATTCCCATAGACGTTTTCCGCAATCGGGTCATTGGTTGCGGATTCCGATGGCGCATCCAACATCCATTCCACGCCATCCCGGTTTAAGATCAGGCACTCTGCGTCCTGATCCAGTGCCAGTAATTTCATCCAGTCAAGCAGCTCCCGATTCGGATCTCTTTGAACTGCATCAGAATTGAATAAGCGATGGGAGAGAAACGTTTCCTTGGCAAAGGAATCTGGATAGGTATTCCTCAGTTTGTTGGTAATGGTGCTGTGATAGGGGGAGGTTTCCCAGTCCTTTACGGAAAGAAACAGGGAAGGAGAAGGGGAATGATCAAATTCCCGTGCGCCGGCATCCCGTAACTCCTGTTTTAACCGTGCTTCATTTGCGGTTGTGACCTTGCGGTCAAGGAAGTCATTGAGACGGGTATCACTGAGGTTATCCCGACAACGGGCCAGGAATTCCTGAATCGCTTTTGTATGTTCGAGTTTCATGGCTTAAATCTTATCATGGATCACTGCAGGGAGTTGTCTGGAAGATAGTTTTAGCTTTCGGTATGTCCCACAAACGTTTTCAGAAGTGCTTATTTTTATCTTTCCGGTTTTCAATGCAAATTTTTGAAGAGTACGAATTATCTTGAAGTGGAAGTTACGTTTTCACTTCAGACAATATGTAATGGCTCATTGAGCCATATGCCGAGAGTGTGCCTGAACATATGAGAAGGAATCCTTGGGAGTTTGTTAAAAGGTGTATGGTTGGCGTATAATTTGAAGCAGAAATGACAACGTTGGAACATAGTAAACAGAATCGGATTCCCTGGGTAGATGCGGCCAAAGGACTGGCAATTCTTCTGGTCATTGTCGGCCATACCGTACCTACGGGAAGTTTTACCCGGAATATCATCTTTTCCTTTCATATTCCGCTGTTTTTTCTTTTGACTGGTTATACCTTTCATCCTTCTGCTTCCTGGTCAGAAGCATGGGAGCGCTGTAAGAAGGATGCCATGCGCTTATTGGTTCCTTATGTACTGGGCGGTGTGGTGATTGCGTTAGTTAAGATTGGTTACCGGCATCTTCCTGCTGGGGCAGTGCTGAAGGATACATTGATTGCCTTACTATGGGGGAGTGGAACCGGGGATGGAATTCATGAACCGATTGGCGTGTTCTGGTTTCTGATTACCTTGTTTACAGCCCGTCAAATTGTCAATGTCGTCTCCGTATTATTCCATAATGAACCCAAGGATACAATACCGGTGATTGGTATCATCAGCCTGCTTGGCTTTGGTATTGGCATGTTTGACTGGAACTGGCTGATCTTTAACTTTGACGTATCGATGGCCGCCTCGGGATTTGTGCTTGCAGGTATGGAATTCCATAGACATGAGGACTGGTTTGAGGCTCATGATGTGCCGGTCTTTTTTGCGAGTTTATTACTGACTATGTTTCTGATGTTTCACTTCGGTTATATTGAAATGTCGGGGCGTTGGTATCCGGAACTTTCACTTGGGGTATTCGAGAGTATCTGTGCTTCCTATTGTGTTGTGCGTTTTGTACAGTCAATCTCGAAATTGAAGCGGCCGGAGGCGGTATTGTCTCTTGTGGGGAAGCACAGTTTGATGTTGATGTGGGTTCATGCGGTGGAAGATGCCTGCTTCAGTTTCTGGAAGACGTTGCCTCCCTTTGCGGGAAGTGTGGCCCGCATTGGCGTGGATGTATGTATTGCGGGAGTGCTTGTCTTCCTGCTTGATAAGATGAAACGAAAGAACCAGTAATGGAGACTACAGTTATGACAAAACAGAAGGTATTGATTATCGGTGCCGGGCCTGCAGGTCTTACGGCGGCTTATGAATTACTGAAGCGTGGCGATGAGTTTGACGTCACTGTGTTTGAAGAAACCGACCAGTTTGGCGGTATTTCCCGTACGGTGAATCATAACGGAAACCGGATGGATATGGGTGGCCATCGTTTCTTTTCCAAGGTTCCTGAAGTCAATGCCTGGTGGGAAGAACTTCTTCCAAGCCAGGGCGCACCTGCCAAAGATGATAAACTGCTTGGACGGGAGGTATCGCTCAGCCCACAGGGCCCCGATCCGGAGGAAACCGATCGGGTCATGTTAAAGCGGGGAAGAGTATCCCGTATCTTCTTTAATCAGAAGTTCTTTGATTATCCAATTACCTTAAAGGCAGACACCTTTAAAAACATGGGGTTATCCGATACGCTGTCGGCAGGCTTCTCCTATGTTGGTTCGATGGTACATAAGCGGAAGGAAGAGTCTCTGGAAGACTTCTATGTCAACCGCTTTGGTAAGAAGCTTTATTCCATGTTTTTTGAGCATTATACGGAAAACCTCTGGGGAAGACATCCTTCAGAGATTGATCCTTCCTGGGGTGCTCAGCGAGTTAAAGGCGTTTCGATTACCGCTGTACTAAAACATGCGTTGGAAAAGCAGTTTGGGACAAAGGGCGGAACGGTAGAAACCTCTTTAATTGAGGAGTTCTCTTATCCTAAACTTGGCCCAGGTCAGCTTTGGGACGTAACGGCGGAAGAAGTAAAAAAGATGGGCGGAACCATTCTGACAAATGCCCGCGTTATAGCACTTCATAAAAATGAAGAGAATGTACTGACATCCATTACCTATGAACAGGATGGGAAGACATATGAAGTGGAAGGGGATATTGTGATTTCCTCCATGCCGATAAAGGATCTGGTGGAAGGAATGAATGACGTTCCGGAAACCCCGCTTCGGATTGCCCGCGGACTTCCATATCGGGATTATATGACCGTCGGAGTTCTCGTCAATCAACTGGAACTGAAGAATGAGACGACACAGAAGACCGTCGGGAATATCGTTCCCGATAACTGGGTCTATGTTCATGACCGCAGTGTAAAGATGGGCCGCTTCCAGATCTATAATAACTGGAGTCCCTATATGGTGAAGGATCTCGAACATACCGTATGGATCGGATTGGAATACTTCTGTAATGAAGGAGATGAACTCTGGTCCATGAGTAATGAAGATTTTGCGAAGCTCGGTGTACGGGAAATGGTTAATCTGAATCTCATCTGCAGTAACAATAACGTCTTAGATACCCATGTGGAACGGGTAAAGAAGGCATATCCTGCCTACTTTGATACGTATGCGGAGATGGATACCTTACGGGAATGGCTGGATACGATACCCAACCTCTATTGTGTTGGCCGGAATGGACAACATCGATACAACAACATCGACCACAGTATGTGCACCAGCTTTGAGGCCGTCTCCAATATTCGAAGCGGGCGTACGGATAAGTCCAATGTATGGTCGGTAAACACAGAACAGGAATACCACGAAGAAAAGAAATAACTTATGAAACGGATTCTCGGTATCTTAGAAACCATTGTGATAGCAGCGGTGGCAGGATGGCTCCTGATCATCGGTGTTTATGCACTCCCAAGGGGACGTATGGTCAGTAATATCGAACGTTCCCGCAGTCTGCTGGAAACGGATGGAAGTTACAGTTTCTGGGCTTCGGAGCTTCTGAATACCCAATCGGATAACTTTACGGACTGGCTGATGGCAGATACCGCAATCAATCCGGGTAGCGGGAATCTCATCAAAGATGCGATGCTGAACTGCTATGTCGGCTGGGGTGATACCGATAACAGTGCTGAATGGCTGTTACGAACCGCTGGGGGAGAACCGTTTTACGAAGGATATGAACAGGTGGTCTATGGCCGTTACTGGCATGGGTATCTGTTATGGCTGAAACCATTATTGCTGGTGCTGACATTACCGGAGATTCGTTTATTAAATATGGGCATTCAGCTGGCATTATTAGTGATTGCGATGATTCTGCTGTATCAAGAAGCAGGTCCGCTTGCCTGTTTAGGGGTCGGGCTTGGCTTGATTGCGATGAATCCGGTATCGACGATTCTTTCCTTTGCGTTTTCTGATATTTATATCATTACCCTGGTTTCGATCATTGTGCTTTGTAAGAACCGCCGTCATCTGGAAGAGACAGACCATTGGTGGAAGGTATTTGTGGGAATCGGTATCGCAGTCGCATTCTTTGATTTGATGAGTTATCCGCTTCCGTCTCTTGGCATTCCACTGATTGTTTATCTGTTATTGCATCGGCAGAAGTTTGTAAAGGGACTTATGGACATGACTCGGTTATGTCTGGACTGGCTTGTTGGATATGCGGGAATGTGGGTGCTGAAATGGCTCATTGGTTCTGCCTTTACCGGGGTGAATCTCATTGCGGATGGATTAGGAGCGGTAGGCTTACGAAGTTCAGGTGAAGTGACTAACCGCAATATGGATTACCTGAATGTGCTGAAGGAAAACTTCAGTGCCATCGCAACCAAACCACTGCTGCTATTAATCGGAGTCGCAGCCCTGATTGTGATCATCGGCCTCTTGACAAGGAAACTGAAGTTCCGGCGTTTGGACAGTACGGTGATTCTTGTGGCGGGAACGATCTTATTTCCGTTCATCTGGTATTTTGTCATTCGAAATCATTCGATTGTTCATGTGTGGTTTACTCATCGGGTACTATCGATTGCGGTAACTGCGATCGGCGTTTTGCCGGCGTGTCTGTTAGAGGTTAGCCATCGGTCTCATGAGTAAACAGGACCGGTTGTTTCTAAGTATTCTTGCGCTGTCGGTTCTCTTACCGCTCAGTGTCTATCTGGGGTTGTCTTTCTCCGTAGAGGCGACCTCCTTTATTAATGTTTATGGCGAGCCGCGTAATTCTTATCCCACCGCAGCCGCATCTTTATTTGGCTATGATCTTACCGATCGCATTACCTGGAACGATGAAACGGATTATACAACTCCCGGCACCTATGAATTGATTGGGGAAGTAACGGTCTTTGGAATGAAGAAACAGGTTACACTTCCTTCCCTTGTGTTAGACATGGAAGCCCCAACGCTTACGGTAGACGAAGCGATCATCTTTACACGGGTTGGTGAGCCATGGACGTTGCCATCCTATGAAGTAACCGATAATTATGATCTGCCCGAGGCAATTACCGTCACGATGGGAATGGAAGGAGAATCTGTACCGACAGCGGAAGGGTTAGCAGAAACCTTCTTACGGGCCTGTGATACCTCGGGGAATTGTACACAGCGTTCCGTCAGTGCAATGGTAGGTTCTGCCAGAGAAGAAGACTTTCTTCCGGGTTCGTTTGATTTATATGCGTTGGATACGCATGAGGTGTTATTAAAACCAGGGGAGACACCGGTAAGCGATGCAATTTTTTCTGAGCTTTACTGGATTGGAGATTCCAATATTCTTAATCTTGGGCTTTATGGTGGTCTTCCTTCGTCCCGTGTCATCGCCCGGTATGCGATGGGGCCGATGACCTTTGATCTTCCGATTTACTATCGGAATGTATTGCAGAATAAAACAACGGAAGAACTGATCAAAGAGATTCAGCCAGAACGTGTGATTTTGATGATGGGAGAAGCAGAGGCGGGAAGCGGAGATCCGCTTGCCTTAACCGAGGCGTATGGGCAATGTATTGACCGCCTTCATTCTGTGAGCCCGTCAACGGAGATCATCGTCGGTTCCATTCTTCCAATTCGTAAGGGCAGTACGGAAGCCGCTGCCAGCCAGGAAGAAATCAACCGGGTAAACTATTGTCTGTTGCGGATGTGTGAAGAGAAATATCTCCCGATGATCTGTACGAATGAATGGCTCATGGGGGAAGATGGCTATGGCATCTCAGACTATTACCTGGAAGATGGCTTTCATCTTCAGGCATCTCACTTCCCCGCATTAACTGATTATGTTAGATATGCATTAGATGAAGAATGATTGGAGTTAAGAAATGAAAGAACCAACGATGGAACCTGCCGTTCAGACACTGAAAGATCTCATTGATACCTATGGCCCGGATTATCTGAGTCGGGAGGCCTATTCGGTATATACACAGCTGCTTAAAACAAGTTCTCTGGACCATAAAACAGCAGCTGCGTTCCTGCATGTGTTAGTCAGCGGCGTGCTGGAAGAAGTTAAATCAGAGGACGATGAGGCTCAGATTTCAGTCATGATACGTAATGAATGCAGTTTAAATAAGAAGATGGCAGATCGGCTTGCGAAGATACTCCATGAACTATATTCGAGAGAACATCAAACCGAATGGTCACGTAAGAAGAAGGCTGGATTCACTCAATTCTTGAACAACGAACTGATCGTTAACTGGAAGGGCTTTTCGGAATGGAATGACGGCAGTGTTTCCATGGACTGTCATTATGAGGCAGACATCGTATTAAAACCGACAAAACATGTTTCGAAAGATACGATACTGAAAGGCATGTTGAAGGAGAATCCGTTTCTGACAAAGGAAGCGATCACGAAGCTGTTCACGAATCGCTTAAATGAGTATCTGGATGAAGACTTTGACGAATATTGTGTCAGTGATTACTACCCGCCAGTCGTAGAGGATTATGGAATTAACCTGGAGGATAATCTGGAACACTGGTGCGAGAAAAATGGATTTCAGCTCGTATCCGTCGAGGGAGACGGAAGTGATGATGGCTACGAACGTTCTTCGTTCCAAAGTTGGTAATAAGAAAAAAGAAAAATTAGAACAATAATTAGAGCGCGCTCTATACATCGCTCTATTTTCGTGCTACGATTCTCCTAACAATAACAGTGACAGGAGTCACGGAAAGGGAGAATATGAGAGTTAAAGCACAGGAGAATGCCGCATTCCGTCCGGGGAAGATCGGCACACTCGAATTGAAGAATCGTCTGGTAGTACCGGCAATGGTTACCAACACCTGCACCGCAGATGGTCTTCCTACCGAACGGTACATGCAGTATCACGAAGAGAAGGCAAAAGGTGGATGGGGTCTGATCATTACGGAAGACTACGCAATTACTCCAACCGCAGGCGGGTTCCGGGATCTTGCGGGATTATGGGATGATTCCCAGATCCCTGCCCATACGGAATTCGTAGAACGGATTCATCGTTACGGAGCGAAGATCTGCTGTCAGATCTATCACGCTGGACGACAGACTAACAGTGCGGTGAATGGAGTCCAATGTATGGCACCCTCGCCATATAAAGATCCGCCTTCCTTTGAAAATCCCCGTGAAATGACAGAGGACGATATTGAGACGGTCCAGCAGGCATATGCGGATGCGGCGGTACGCGCAAAGAAATGCGGATTTGACGCGGTGGAAATCCATGGGGCACATGGATATCTGATCAATCAGTTTAATTCACCATATTCCAATAAGCGTACTGATGAATATGGCGGAACTACATGGAAGCGTACCCGCTTTGGCCGGGAAGTGATCCGACGGGTTCGTGAGGCAGTAGGAGAAGACTTCCCGATTCTCTTCAAGCTGACAGTAAATGAATACGTGCAGGGTGGTCTTACCATTAATGAAGGAAGAGAACTCGCACGGATCTATTCTGAAGAGCCGATCGACGCCATTACCATCACACAGGGTGTCAACGCAACCGAGTGGGCAGTCATTGCGCCAGGTCACATTTCTCCAATTGGCTTTATTGATAATGTCAAGGCATGCCGGGAAGTGGTTGGCAATCTGCCGGTAATCGCGGTTGGAAGAATCATTAATTTTGATCTGGCAAATAATGTCATTCAGGATGGAACCTGTGACTTTGTGGCGATGGGACGTGCTTCGCTTGCGGATCCGTTGGCCCCGAAGAAATACCAGGAGGGAAAGGAGGAAGACATTCTCACCTGTATCGGTTGTGTTCAGGGGTGCCTTGGAAATCTTCGGAAGAATATTCCGATACAGTGTCTTGTCAATCCGCGAACGGTAAAGGAATACCAGTGTGATCTCTGCGTGCTGCCGGAAGAGAAGCGGAAACGTGTTGTCGTGATCGGAGGCGGAGTCTCTGGTTGTGAGGCAGCAGTCGCTGCAGCGATGAAGGGTCATCAGGTAACGGTTTATGAACAGAAGGACCATCTGGGAGGCCAATGGAAGCTTGCGGCGGTTCCTTCCGCAAAGCAGGACTTCACAACACTGCTGCAGTGGCAGCAGGCACAGTTTAAAACCTATGGCGTCAAAGTAGTTCTCAATACTGAATATACGGCTGAAATGGCGCGGGAAGAACACCCGGATGTCATTATTCTTGCGACAGGAAGTACGGAGAAAACTCTGCCGTTTGCGGGACTCGACCAGGAACATGTATACAAGGCACAGGAAATCCTGAGCGGTGCCAAGAACACATCTGGAGATCATGTTGTGGTGATTGGCGGTGGAAGTGTTGGCGTGGAAACTGCAGGACACCTGGCACAGGATTTCAAACAGGTCACAATCCTTGAAGTACGTGACCGCATCTCCATGGATGGCGAATTCTCTAATAATTACTTCATGTTCAAGCTTCTTGATGAAAAGAAGGTGCAGTCATATGCGAATGCATATTATCAGAACTGGGAAGATGGAGTTGTAACCTTTAAACAACATGATGAACTCCATAAGATCTATGGCGTAACCGATATTGTACTTTCTGTGGGATCTGCGCCGAATCAGGCATTAAAGGAAGAACTGGATGCACTGGGTATTGAAACAAAAGTGATTGGCGATGCGCTTAATGTAAAACCAGGTCTTAAGAATATTGAGGAGTCATTCTATCTGGGACTTTCTCTTTAAGAAGTGACTGCGGTCAGTTTGTTTTATCGATCCGAAGGCAGAGGGCATTATGTCCTCTGCTTTCTAACGGAGAGCAGACGATCAGAGTCCTTTCATTTCTTTTTTGACCTGTTGTGTGATAAAATCCGTGAAAACATACGGAAGGCAGTGTGAGGGCGGAATCAACCATGATATATGAAGAGAAAAAACTGACAGAAAGCGGAAAAAAGACCAGGGATCTGATCTTTGAGACTGCTGTACGGCTCTTAAAAGAAGAGGGGTATGATGCGTTAACAACCCGAAGGATCTGCGAAGCCTCCGGTACCAGTAACGGCAGCTTTTATCATTTCTTCCGCAATAAGGATGAACTGCTTGCGTACTACTACCGTATTTCTGCTGAACAATTTCTATCCAGCCACCAGGAAGAACTGGAACAGAAGGACCTGTATGGTCAGCTGATGTTGTTATATCAGTGGTATATCCGCTATTCCGCAGAGTATGGCGTAGAATTCTGTATTAACTTCTTTAATGCGAAGAACCGGTCAATTGACCCGGCATATACACCAAACGCATATTATGAGATCTCCCGTCAATGTCTTCATCAGCACCATGAAGAGCTGAAGGAGGGAGAAGATCCTGAACAGGTCGCCAAGGAGCTGTGTATTATGGCAAAAGGAATTATTGTTTCCTGGGCAAATGAGCGTGGAGACTTTGCGATAGATCCGGTTGCGGAACATATGTTCAGTGCTTATCTTCGTAGTGTCATTCGTTCTGAGTGAGTTTCAATTCACAAGTCATTGACGGCCTAAAAGGTGGCGTTTAATCTTCCCGGTTGTTATATTTACTTTCCCCAATGGGATATCTGCGATACGTGTACTTTCCCTGATAATTGGAGAAAAATTGGGGCAACGCAGGTCAGGCGTTTCAGAGGGGAATGTAGTCTGGGCAAATTTTGTTTATAATTTTCTCATATCCATCCATAGCATTAGAAATACAAGTCTCAGAAGCATCTACATAAATCTGTATCATCCTATTGATTTTGTAACAAATATCGTAAGCGTCCAACGAACCCCGTCTATTAAACGAAGCCAGATCCAATCATACTGATCATGTGATGAAAGGATCTGGCATTTAATATGAGAGAGCGAACAATCAGGAAGTGGAAACCTATCATTGATGGATATGATCCAGATAAAGGGACAATTGCCGAGTACTGCGCTTCTATTGGAATCAATCGAAGGACTTATTACCACTATCGTCATCTTCTATATGGTGAGAAAACGGAAAAGGAAGAACAGACATTCGAATTACTTCCAGTGATTATCATTGATAACCCAGAGCCTGTTCTTGAAGAAACCGATATTCATATCAATGGCGTTCCCCTTACATACCAACCTTCCAATGTAAGTGATAAGGAGCTCAGCCGAATCATTCGGCTCTGTAGAGATTTATGATCCGGTTTGACGATATTAAAGAGGTATATCTGGTAAAAGGAGCTACAGATCTACGTAAGGGAATTGACGGATATGCCTCACTGATTAATACATTACCTGGTCACAGTCCAACCGATCACTCTCTCTATCTGTTCTGTAATCGAGATCGTACAAAGCTGAAATGTCTGTACTATGACGGAACCGGATTCTGGCTGCTCTATAAGAGATTAAACAGCGGTCACTTCAAGTGGATCAGAAGTGATACCACAGAGTCATTATCCATCACACACCAACAGCTGAACTGGCTGCTGGAAGGATTGAAAATTGAACAAAAGTACTCTTTTAAAAAGGAAGAAAAAGCCTTTATTTAAGCCGTTTTAGTATTGACAAACATGCACGCATGGTGTATACTTTAAGTATGAAAAACGAAGCGGATTTAAGAAAAGCCTTGAGCGGTCTCAGCCAGGATCAGCTGGTTGATATGATTTGCCAGTTGGATCGCAGATACAATGACCTTCAGGCCAACTATGATGAGCTGCGAAGAAAGTACTATGGTGTTAAGAACCAGGATTCCATTGCGAAGGGTCAGCTGAGCCTGTTCAATGAAATCGAAGATACAGTTGATGAGTCTTCTTCCGAAGAACTTCAGGAGGAAGAAGAAATCGTTTCAAAGAAGAAAAAGAAGAAAAGCCCGAAGAACTCAAAGCTTAAAAACGTAGAGGTCAAGACAGAAGACATCTATCCCGAAAACATAAATTGTCCAGAGTGCGGGAAGCCAATGAGTCAATTAAAACCAACAATCATTGAATATCTGGAATTCCAGCCTGCGAAATATGTTTTAATGCGCTATGTCGTTCATAACTACACCTGTCATGACTGTAATGAAGAAAATCTTGGATGTGAAGTATATACAGGTGATACTTCAAAGCTTCCGGCGAGATTGATTGAAGGATCGATCGTCACATCATCTGTGATCGCAAACATAGCAGCGAATAAGTTTCTTCTTGGATTACCGTTCTACCGGCAGTCCAAAGATCTGTCATACCGGGGAATCGATGTCAGCCGGCAGGTATTATGTCAATGGCTGATGCGCGTCGGAGATGACTATCTTGAAACGGTATTCGAGCGTATGAAACAGGATCTCCGCCAGCTTGATATTCTGAATATGGATGAGACAACGCTGGAATGTCTGGAAGATATCAAAGACGGACAGCGATCCAAGAGTTATACCTGGCTGGCAATGAGTGGAGTAAACGAGCAGAACCAGATGGCTCTGTACTTTTACAATACCAGCAGAGAACACAAGTTCATCTATGACATTCTTGGGGATTCATTCAACGGTATTATCCAGTCAGATGGATATGGAGCGTATGACGATTATACGCCTGCGAGCGGTCATGCGGGATGTGCTGCACATTGTCAGCGGTATTACAAAGCAGCTGCACAGTCGTATACATCGCTGTATAAGACTTACACCAGAGAAAAGAATCCCAAGGCGCGGGCGGAGCTGCGTAAGAAGAACCCGTATTTTTCCAAAATTCTTCATATTCTGGATCAGTTCACTAAGATCTATAAGGTTGAAGATAAACTGAAGGCGATGAATGCGGGTCCCGAAACGATCGTTAAAGTTCGAAATGAAGAAGAGCGTCCTTTATGGGAAGAGATTAAAACCGCCGCAGCTGAGATGAAGGGAAACTACATGAACTCGGAGAAACTTCGCAAGGCGATCACTTACACCGAGAATCAATGGGAACACCTGATTTACTATCTAAATGAATGGCGGCTTACACCGGATAATAATCTGGCAGAACGTGAAGGAATCAAGCCATATGTAATGGCACGAAAGAACTATCTGTTCGCTGATACCAGACATGGGGCCAAAATAAGCGCAATATACTTCTCTCTTCTGATATCAGCCAGGATGAATAATCTGAATCCAGAGAAGTATCTGGCATACCTGTTGGATCAGCTTTCATCCAAGGGATTACGGGATGAAGTAATCGAGCAGTGTCTGCCATATTCGAGTTCCCTTCCGGAAGAACTCAGGATATCAAAGAACCATTCCAGCTAAGTTACTGGTTACACAGTGATCATAGCCGGAATGGTTTTCATTTAAAACACGGGGTTCGTTGGACGCTTAC
>JAFUGM010000006.1 GCA_017469355.1 Solobacterium sp.
AACGGTGCGATTGCCGAAAAGCTCGACGTGAATATCAATTCTGTTAAACTCTGGCTCAAGAAATTTAAAGAAGGTGGTATTGATCGAGCCCTGTTTGATGACCAGCGTAGTGGAAGGCCGGTTGAGATTACGGATGATGCTGTCGCCTGGATTATCGATATAGCGTGTCAGCGGCCTGCTGATCTTGGCTATTCTCAGGAATTGTGGACATTGCCGAATTTACATCGCCACATACAAGATCATGCAGTTGAAGCTGGTTATCCACGCCTTGAAACAATTGCGAAGTCAATGCTTCAGAAGATATTGGATCGTAACGATATTAAGCCGTTCAAGATCAAGTATTACTGTGAGAGAAGAGATCCGGAATTCGAAACCAAGATGCACAATGTGCTTGTTGTATATAAGCAGATTGCCATGCAGTTCGATGAGGATGGCAATGTGATCATACCGGATAATGAGCCAATGATTCACACAATATCCTGCGATGAGAAGCCGGGAATTCAGGCTATCGCAACTGCTGGCGATGACCTCAGACCGACAAAAGATAACGGGCGGATATATCGTGATGCAGAATACAAGCGTTTAGGAACACTGTCATTACTTGCAGGAATTGATCTGCTTACCGGAATTGCGATACCGTATGTCAGTGACACTCATAAGTCTTCCGACTTCATTCAGTTGCTTAAGAAGATCGATGAGATGTATCCTTCCGATGATCTGATTCGTATCGTATGTGACAATCACAGTGCACATAAATCAAAAGAAGTGAAGGACTATTTACGGACATTACCTGAAGGAAGGTTTGTCTTTGTGTTCACACCAACACACGGTTCCTGGCTTAACATGATTGAAAGCTTCTTCAGTAAGATGACAAAGCAGATGCTTAAGGGAATACGAGTCGAATCCAAGGCGGAGCTTAAAAGAAGAATCTATCAATATTTCGATGAAGTAAATAAAGAGCCTGTAGTGTTCCACTGGACGTATAAACTGGATGATATTTCTGTTACAGAAACACCAGTAACCACAACGCAATTGGAAATGGCTATTTAGTTATTATTCGATGTACTAGAAGTAATACTAGAAGTTAAGAAGAAGTTGGGCTGGAAGTGACGTGTAACACAACCCCAAACCATCGATTAAACACGGAAGGACTATAAATCAAGGCTCATATAGGAAAGCAAATTACTCCATAAAGATATATAGGCTCTTTATAACACCGCCGCTTAACCATCCGGTGATGATCGGATGGTCGTAATGAGTTCATACTTAACAGAAGTCAACAAATTCAAAAGAATCTCATGTATCGAAGTAGTGGCATCTCAGCACAACTGAGACGCTGCCATCGGCGCAATTAATCGCGTCATGAGGTAACCCCATTGTTATGACAACCAGATATACCAAAGGCAGGAGTTGTAAGACACTGGAGCCATTGAGAAATACAAGCCTGTTGGCTGCTGCAGATGGGGTTGGATGAAGGAACGAAGGGAAGTGTACTGTGGTAGAATGAATTACAGCTAAAGCGAGGAACGTATGAAAGGTATTATTCTTGCCGGAGGAAGCGGTACCAGACTATATCCGCTCACACAGGTTACTTCAAAACAGTTATTGCCGGTTTATGACAAACCGATGATTTATTATCCGCTGAGCACATTAATGCTGGCAGGAATCCGGGATATTCTGATCATTTCTACACCGGCAGACCTTCCTAACTTTGAACGTCTGCTTGGGGATGGGAGCCGGTTCGGAGTTTCCTTTTCCTATCAGGTACAGGAAGTGCCCAATGGTCTTGCGCAGGCGTTTGTGCTTGGCGAAGAGTTTATTGGCGATGATGATGTATGTCTGATTCTTGGGGATAACATCTTCTATGGAAATAAGTTTGGCACGATGCTGAGGGAGAGTGTCGCAAATACTGTCAATACAGGTCATGCGATGATATTCGGTCAGTATGTGAATGACCCGGAGCGGTTTGGCGTTGCGGAATTTGATGAGAAGGGGAAGGTGATTTCACTGGAAGAGAAGCCTGAATCTCCAAAATCGAATTATGCAGTGGTGGGTCTTTACTTCTATGACAACCGGGTGGTGGAATATGCAAAGCAGCTAAAGCCCTCTGCCCGTGGGGAATACGAAATTACCGATTTAAACAAGGTTTATCTTGAACATGGGGATCTGGATATTACCGTATTTGGAAGAGGATTTGCATGGCTTGATACAGGGACGGTGGAGTCATTGTCCCAGGCGTCGGAATACGTCAAGATGGTAGAGAATGTACAGGGAATCAAGATCTCTGTACCGGAGGAAATTGCTTTTTACAATAACTGGATTACAGAAGAAGAATTACTGAAAGCAGCGGACAGTTATGGGAAGAGCCCATATGGGGCGCATCTGCGCAGTATTCCCAAAGGCCGCTTTCAGACCATACTGAACAGGAGAAATTCCGGATAATCATGCGTGTCATTATTCTTGGGTGCGGCTATCTTGGATACAACCTGTATGAACTGCTGAAGGAGCGATATTCCACAGAACTCTGGGGAATTGAAAGTCCCTATTCCTTCTTAGTCAGGGAACAGGTTATGGTGGATGCGTTTGATCCTGTGGCTATGGCGAAACAGGATCTTTCCGATGCGATTGTAATCGATGCGATCGGTCTGATTCCAAATTCTGCCAAAGCAGACAATGAAGAAGAAGCGATCGGGAAGTTAATGGACTCCTATCAGAAGCTGATTGATGCCTTGAAGCATGGGAATGCCCACCGGTTCATCTATTTTTCCAGTGGCGGAACGATCTACGGGAATACAACGCATCCGATCAAAGAGGAGGATCCGATTGACCCGATGAGCCTCTATGCCCGATCCAAAGCCCGGGCAGAACAGCTGATCAGGGATTCTGGTCTTTCCTACCTGATTCTTCGTCTTTCCAATCCCTATGGCGGATATCAGGTGGCGGAAAAGAAACAGGGTGTAATACCGATTCTGATACGGAAAGCTTTATGTCATGAAGTGTTTGAAATGTTTGTGGAAACTTCTTCCGTACGGGATTACTTTTATATCACCGACTTATCCAGAGCGATTACGGGGCTCATTGATGCGGATGTCAGTGATGAGACAATCAATATCGGTAGCGGAACCGGGACCAGCTTACGGGAACTGATTTCTCTGATTGAAGAGGAAACCGGGGAAGCCATTCGCATTTCACTAAAAAACTCGGATGTGCCGGTAGTCCAGTCCATCGTACTGGATATCAGTAAATTAAAGAATATTACCGGAGTGCTACCTAAGGTATCGCTCCGTGAAGGAATTCATCTGGAAACAGAACGGATCAGAAAGGAACTGAAACAATGAAAATACTGGTAACAGGAGGAGCGGGGTTTATCGGCGGAAACTTTGCGCACTTGATGGTAAACACCTATCCGGAAGATGAAATCGTAGTATTGGATGCCTTAACCTATGCGGGGAATCTTGAAACATTAGAGCCCGTGATGGATCGTCCAAATTTTAAATTTATCAAAGGTGACATCACAGATCGCGAATTCATCGATCAGTGTTTTGAACAGGAACACTTTGATGTGGTGGTGAACTTCGCGGCGGAAAGCCATGTGGATCGTTCCATCGAAGATCCAGGTATTTTCCTGCGGACAAATATTCTCGGTGTACAGACCTTAATGGATGCCTGCCGCAAGTATGGCATTCGCCGTTATCATCAGGTAAGCACAGATGAGGTGTATGGAGACTTACCATTGGATCGTCCGGATCTTCTGTTCCATGAGGACACACCGATTCATACCAGTTCTCCCTACAGCGCTTCCAAGGCATCTGCGGATCTTCTGGTGCTTGCATATCACAGAACTTTTGGCTTACCGGTGACGATCAGCCGGTGTTCCAATAACTATGGCCCATATCACTTCCCGGAAAAGCTGATTCCACTTGTGATTTCCAAAGCATTGGCGGAAGAACCGATACCGGTCTATGGAGAAGGCGCAAATGTCCGGGACTGGCTGTATGTAAATGACCATTGCACAGCAATTGATCTGATTCTTCGCAAGGGAAAAGATGGAGAAATCTATAACATCGGCGGACATAATGAAGTGTCCAACCTTGATGTGGTGAAAACCATCCTGAAAGCACTGGATAAACCAGAGTCTCTGATTCATTTTGTCAAAGACCGTCCTGGTCATGATCTTCGCTATGCGATGGATCCCACCAAAATTGAAACAGAACTGGGATGGAAACCGGAATATCGGTTTGAGACCGGTATTCAGAAGACGATTGACTGGTATCTCTCCAATCGTGACTGGTGGGAACATATCGTCAATGGAGAATACCAGAACTATTACGCCAGAATGTATCGGGAGCGTGTGTGATGAAACCGGATGTGTTGATTGTTGGGGCCGGATTTGCGGGCAGTGTTACTGCACGCGTGCTTGCGGAGCAGGGAAGACATGTTCTGATTCTGGAAAAACGAAGTCATATCGGTGGAAATGCATATGACTGGCTGGATGAAAATGGGGTTATGCGCCATGAATATGGACCGCATATCTTTCATACCAGTTCTACGCAGGCAGTAGAATTTCTCTCCCGCTTTACCGACTGGTATGACTATGAACATCGGGTATTAGGCTGGATTGAAGGCAAGCTCGTTCCGATTCCCTTTAATCTGACTTCCATTGAACTTCTGTTTGAACCACAGAGGGCAGACCATCTCAAAGAGGTGTTGATTCGGGAATATGGCATGGAACAGAAAGTTCCCATTCTTGAACTGCGCAAGAGCGAAGATCAGGAAGTTCGGGAACTGGCAGAGTTTATTTTTGAACATGTGTTCAAGTACTATACGATGAAACAATGGGGGTATACAGCCGAAGAAATTGACCCTGCGGTAACTGGTCGGGTACCGGTATTGGTTTCTTATGATGATCGATATTTTCAGGACTCCTTCCAGAAAATGCCGGATCAAGGATTTACCGCGTTATTTGAAAAGCTGTTGGACCACGAAAACATTGAGGTTCGCCTGAATACAGAGGCGATGGATCATCTTTCTGTGGATCTGGATGCCCATACCATTTCGTTGGATGGAGCGATTTTTGAAGGACCGATTGTTTATACAGGACTTGCGGATCATTTATTCGGATATGTGAAGGGAGATCTTCCGTATCGGAGTCTTGAATTTGAAGTAAGAAGTGAAGCAGGGCAGGTACAGCCGGTGACCACGGTAAATTATCCAACTCCTGCCGAAGTCCACCCATATACCCGGATTACCGAGTATAAGAACATGCAGAAGGAGGCACCAAAGGAGCGGACAACAATTGCGGTGGAATACCCTTATGCATATCACCGTAATGGAGAAAAGGGAAACGTTCCCTACTATCCGGTCTTTACCGATGCCAGTAAGGCAAGTTACGAAGCTTACCGCAGCTTAGCGGAACAGATTCCTAATCTGTATCTGCTTGGCCGGCTTGCGGAATATAAGTATTACAACATGGACGCGATTGTTGATGCGGCACTCGCTCTTGGCAGAGAACTTTTGGAGAAGGAATGAAACGTACCATTCGAGTTGCATTCGCAGATCAGAAACGGGGATTTACACCGGAAGAAAACGAATATACGGAACTGCTTCGGAAACACTATGATCTTGTGATTACTGATCAGAACCCGGAGTATCTGATCTATTCTGTATTTGGGACGGACCATCTGAAGTATGACTGTGTCCGTATTTTCTATACGGGCGAATGCATTACGCCAAACTTTAATGAATGCGACTATGCGGTAGGGTTTGACCGCCTGGAATTCGGAGATCGGTATCTCCGCTTTCCCTACTACCTGTACCACGGGTATGAAAAAGAATACCTGGCATTAAAAGAGAAGCCGGTTTTCACAACGGAAGATCTTCTGGCAAAGGAAGGGTTCTGCAGCTTTGTGGTATCTAATTGTTTTGCGCAGGATAAGCGCACGGAACTGTTTCATGCGTTGAATGCATATCAGGAAGTCAAAAGCGGTGGTCGTTACCTCAACAATATTGGCGGAGCGGTAAAGGATAAACTGGCATTTACGTCAAAGTATAAGTTTGCGATCGCATGTGAAAACGCATGTTATGCCGGATATACCACTGAAAAGATTGTGGATGCGTTTGCGGCAAATGCAATTCCCATCTACTATGGGGATCCGGATGTAGTAAAGGACTTCAATCCTGCCGCATTTATTAATTGTGGTGACTATCAGAGCTTTGAAGAAGTGGTTGAGAGGGTCAAAGAACTCAATGAACATGATGAACTCTACCTGTCCATGATCAATGAACCACCGGTGCTTGAGTACCTGAACCCGAACGCATTTGAACAGTTTCTGTGTGAAATCATAGATCGGGACTATGAAACTGCGTTCCGCCGTCCAAATTCCATGTATACCAGAGCGAATGATGAAATGATTCTTCGTCATCAGAATACAGAGAAGTATATTGTGAAGCCCCTGCGTATGGCTGGAAATCAGCTGAAGCGGTTGCGTAATGGAACCTTCCTGACTTCCAGAAGAACCAGGTAGTCAAGGAACCCGAGAAGGCATTCGTTGGCTTTGTGCAGTTATTATGTTCAAAGGAATACGAAACCGAATAACTGTAGTTTATTTACCGAGAGGAGGACACTGTGGGAATATATCTGAACCCGGGTAGGATAGCTTTTGAAGAGGCTTACAACTCCGACATATTTATTGATAAAACCGAAATGTTGATGTATCTGAATACTGTTGTGAATACACAGCAGCGATTTGTCAGTGTCTCCCGTCCGCGTAGATTCGGTAAGACCATTTCGGCTGATATGATATGCGCTTATTACGGCCGCGAAGCTGATAGCAGGGGGTTATTTGATGCGTGCCTGATTTCTTCGGAAAAACCCAGGATCATCGGAAAGAAAGAACTGACCTGGGATTGTTATCTTGGATAGTTTGATGTCATCAGGCTAGTGATGACCGATTTCTTTGAGGGTGCAGATAATGTTTCGGAGGTCCTGGAGAACCTTACAGAAGAAACGATTTCTGAACTTAAGGAAACATATCCTGAGACTGATTTCTACGATGAGAAAGATTTGATTCAGGCATTAGACGATGTGTACTCATATTTAGATCGTCAGGTCGTGATTGTAATCGATGAATGGGATGCATTATTCAGAGTATGGCGGGATGATAAAGAGGGGCAGACCGAATATCTGGAATTTCTACGAAATTTACTGAAGGATAAGAGTTATATTGCGCTAGCATATATGACGGGAATTCTTCCGATTAAGAAGTATGGTCAGCACTCTGCCTTAAATATGTTCACTGAGTATTCGATGATTACACCACGCGAGTTAGCGTCTTATACAGGGTTCACCGAAGAGGAAGTTCGAAATTTGTGTGATGAGTACCGTATGGATTATAAAGAAATCTCTAATTGGTATGATGGCTATATTTTAAGTGAACAGATACCAACAGATGAGAGAGGCTTACCGAAGCGGTGATTATCACGGGCATAGAATATCCATTTACAGTCCACTCTCTGTAGTAGAATCCATGACCACAGGGAGAATTCAAAATTATTGGAACAAAACAGAGACATATGAAGCGTTAGCAGAGTATATTCGTAAAGATTACGATGGGCTGAAGGATGCAGTCGCGCTTCTGATGGATGGTGGAAGACTCAGGATAGATACATCTACGTATCAGAATGATATGACTACCTTCCATGGAAGGGATGATGTGCTTTCACTTCTCATTCATCTTGGTTATCTTGGTTATGATGATGAGACCAGTGAAGTCTATATTCCAAATAAAGAAATCCTGGATGAGTTCAAGACATCCACAAAGGGAAATGAGTGGACGGATACATTTCGCGCATATGAGCTCTCCGAGAAACTTCTAGATGCGACCTGGAATGGGGATGCGGATCGGGTCGCAGAACTCGTTGAACAGGCACATAATCACGCTGGAAATAAAACCTATCACGATGAAGCAGCGTTGTCTTACAGCATTCAACTCGCATACTATGCAGCACAGAAGTACTATACGGATATACAGGAACTGGATACGGGAAAAGGCTATGCGGATATTGTATATATTCCAAACCCTAAGTATTCTGATAAACCGGTGCTTCTAATTGAGTTGAAATACAATCAGAATGCCAATATTGCGATTGAACAGATCCGAAGGCAGAAGTATCTGGAGAGACTGGAGCATTACAAGGGCAATATTCTGATCATAGGAATTAATTACGATAAGGATGTGCTGAGCACAGATCCAGAGTTCAAGCATCACTCCTGTGTGATTGAGAGAGCATAGGCGGATCGTAACCCCGAAAAAGGGTATCAGAACAAATGTACATTCTCATAGAAAGCGTATTTTATTTGCGTGCATAATCAGATATATAACGCTGGCTATGAGCACATATAGAATTGCTAATTTCTGTGTTAATTATGATGCAGATCTTCATCATGATTGTTATGGTCGGGTTTTGCATGCTCATTGACACTATACTCCTGTAGGAGTATAGTTGGATTGCGGAGGTGGCGTGTGATTCGTACGATTTATCATGGCTCAGATCATATCATCCAGCACCCTCTTTATGGTGCTGGTAAACTCTACAATGATTATGGACTGGGTTTCTACTGCACCGAAATCCCAGATATGGCTAAAGAGTGGAGCGTTGGAAAGGATAAAAACGGATTTGTCAATCAATATACGATTAACTGTGAAGGGTTATCCATCCTGGATCTTAGTGATCCTAAGTTCTGCATTCTGCATTGGCTTTCTGTTCTTTTAGAGAATAGAGTCTTCAATGTTTCAAATGCATTGGCCTACCAGGCACGAGAATATATCCTTTCAGAATTCCATGTAGACTATGGTTCAGCAGACTGTATAGTCGGCTATCGCGCGGATGACAGTTATTTTTCTTTCGCTCAGGATTTTATTAGTGGCACTATCTCTTATCGTCAATTGAACAATGCGATGCACCTTGGAAAACTTGGCCTACAATTTGTTCTTAAAAGCCAAAACGCTTTTGACCTAATTAACTTTACTGGTTATGAGAAGGTAAGCAGTGCAGAATGGTATCCAAAAAAAATGAAACGAGATCGAGCAGCGCGAAGTGAATACTTCAATTTGGAGCGAAATCGTCTTCAACCTGGGGATCTATTTATTACACAAATTCTTACCGAGGAGATGAAAGAAAATGATCCACGCTTACGATAAGTTATATCTGGATAACGCCATGAAATCACTGGCACTGATGCTGGACTATGCAGTATATGATCTGAAGTTTGATATTACTGCATTCTTTGACTTGTTTATCTCTTCCCGTGTTTCTTATCTGTTTGAAAGTGGAGATGCCAACACCATTGCAGGAAGGTCTGGCGTAGAACTTGCGTGGATAGTTTTAGAACAAAGCGGAATTACCTTTGAACACATTCTTCCTACTTTTACTTCTAACCGCAGCGAAGAATACTGGGCTGGATGGGCATTAGCATATTATCAATGGGAAACTTCCATACCTTTTTCTGATATTGTTCGCTGCGTTCCGATTAAAGAGATCGTTTCCCTTTATCATCCTTACCATGAAATGGATATTCGTCAGTTTGTGGAATGCATGAATAATATGATTCGCTCTGCGCAGCAGGAAACTAACTTGAAGCGGTTGCGTATACAATCCGGCTTCAGCCAAAGCCAGCTCGCAGATTCCAGCGGCGTTCCATTACGCACTCTGCAGCAATATGAACAGCGACAGAAAAACATCAATAAAGCGCAGGCAGAATATCTTGTTATGCTTGCGACTGCTCTTCATTGTCATCCTTTCGATTTGCTCGAGAAAGTGTAACGAAAGATATAGGCGCTAGGGAACGATCTGCCCCAGTTCAGAAACTATTCTGATCATTGGAATTAATTGTGATAAGGACGTACTGAGTACGGATTTGCTTTCTCTTTTCCAGCGTTACAGAACTATAACGTTTTCAATGGCCGCTGAAGAAACTATGCCGAACAGCACAAGGTTTCAGATTGTCATAAACCTATAGGCGAAAGCAATGGTCCAACGCTATTTTCCGGTCATGGTTTTGTGCAATTACCGGCAAAATGGACCGATTTTCTTATATAATGATAGGGTCTATAAGACTGCACTATACGATTTTATGGTTTAATTGGGTTATTCTGGCTTCGTTTTATCATCCGCCTTGTGCATATTTCCTGTTAATCATGGAACGGTTTCAGAGTGCTCATGGATTCGATGTGCGGAACTGTTCCGTATCGTTCCTTTTTGAGGTTATCAGTAATAAGTAATACCGGTTATTCTTTATGGATAAGAAACTGATCAAAAACTATATCTATAACATCCTCTATACGGTCGTTAAGATCATTCTTCCGATGATCCTAGTGCCATATACGGCGGTCCATATCGGAGAAGGACCTCTGGGAGTATACAGCTATGCCGGTTCGATCATGAACTGGTTTATTCTGTTTGGGATTCTTGGAGTGAATACCTATGGCAATCGGGAGATTGCCAAGGTAAGAGATGATGCGAAGCTCCGCAATCAGACCTTCTTTGAAATCTTCTATATGCAGATATGCAATATGTTGATTGCGATGGCTGCGTATTATGTCTTTATCCGCTTTGCGATCCAGGAGAATCGATTCTATTTCTTCCTGACTGGTCTTACGATGTTTGCCAGTATGCTGGATATCACCTGGTTCTTCTATGGGGTGGAAGATTTCCGTAAGGCCAGCATCCGTAATATCGTCGTCAAGTTCCTGGGGGTCGCATTAATCATGACCTTATGCAAAACCCCGCAGGATCTCTGGTTATATATTCTGATCAATGTTGGCGCGGAACTGTTTGGACAGGCAATCATGTTCGTACAGCTGCGCTCTTATCTGACTTTTGAAAAGGTATCTCTGAAGGATGCTTATCACCATCACTTCCGGGCAACGATTCAGCTGTTTATTCCGACCATTGCGATTTCGGTCTATACCATGTTGGATGAAACGATGATCGGAGCATTATTCAGCAGTGATCATGTGCAGTTTTACCGGACTTCCATGAATGGAATCGTAAAACTGTTTCTGACGCTGATCACCAGTATTGGCGCAGTGATGCTGCCAAGAGTGACAAACGTTTTCTATAACGCAGAAGATGGTGCCGCAAGGGCAGAAGCTTATATCAGCACAACGATGAAGATCAGTATGTTACTGGCATTGCCGATGTGTTTTGGCATGATGTCCATTTCAAAGACCTTCATTACCTGGTACATTCCCACCTGGCCAATCATCTCCGATCTTGTAATACTGGGGTGTCCGGTCATTATTCTGATTTCCATATCGAATGTAACGGGAACCCAGTATATGGTTCCTACGGGA
Source organism: Solobacterium sp. (assembly GCA_017469355.1). GTDB lineage: Bacteria > Bacillota_I > Bacilli_A > Erysipelotrichales > Erysipelotrichaceae > Bulleidia. The sequence goes on from JAFUGM010000006.1 coordinate 11,355, forward strand.
ATGTATAAACAATACAGCACCTCGGTCATTGCTGGTTCGATTACGAACTTTCTGATTAATTTGTTTCTGATTCCCCGCTATGGTGCCTATGGGGCGATCGTCGCCAGTGTCGTGGCAGAAGCTACCGTCACAATCATTCAGTTAGTCTATATTCATAAGCGGGTTCATATCGGGTTCCTTCAGAAATCCTATGTTATGTATGTGATTGGCACTGCTGCCATGGCAGCTGCGGTGCTTGGCTTAACCATATTATTGCCCACAGGTATGGGCTCAACGCTCTTGGAAGTAGCGGCGGGTATGGCTGTATATGTTGTGGTGTTAGTGCTTGGAAGAGAAGACCTGACTATGAAGGTAATGAATGCGGTGCGCAGAAGGGGAGACTCCAATGCCTGAGGTTTCCGTCATTGTTCCGATCTATAACGTTGTGGACTACCTTCCCAAATGCATTGACTCCATTCTTTCGCAGACCTATACAGATTATGAACTGATTCTGGTAGATGATGGATCAACCGATGACTCGCCTTCCTTATGTGAGTTCTATCGGGAGAAAGATGCGCGTATTAAGGTGATTCATAAGCCTAATGGCGGGCTCAGTGATGCCCGCAATGAGGGAATGAAGATTGCGACAGGCACTTTTCTCAGCTTTATTGACAGCGATGACTTTGTGGAACCGGAGCTGTTGGAACGATGTGTGTCCTGTTTTCATGAAATGGATGCGGACATGGTCATCTTTGATTACTACCAGTATTACCAGTCCACCGGCACAAAGGAAGTCATAAGGAATCCGTTTTCGAACGAGCGGGTTTACTCACTTGCGAAGGATCCGGAGCTATTGATCCGGATTGCCAATGCCGCATGGAATAAGATGTATCGGCGTTCCCTGTTTTTAAAACATGGGATTACCTATCCCTGGGGATGCCTGTATGAAGATCTTGGGACGACATACCGGTTACTCGCAAGAGCGGATCGGGTTGCCTTTATCAATGAGCCGCTGTATGACTACCTCAAGGATCGCCCGGGGAATATTACGGGAGAGTTCAATATGCGGGCTTACCATATCCTGGATATGGTGAAGATCACGCTGGACGATTATAAGAACCTTGGGATATATGATACGTATTACGAAGAGCTCAAGTATCTTGCGGGTATCAATATTCTGGAGTGTCTGAAAAAGACACGCACCTGTACGGATACTGCGCTAGTGAATGAATATATTGATGTCTGTTTCTGGTATCTGAAACAGAACTGGCCGGAATTTCCTAAGTGCAGATATCCGATCTGCCGGGAGAAGTATGACTGGATCTATGCCCATGCATGGACATTAAAGCAGTATCTGAAATGGAAACAGGGAAGGAGGAAACAGGAGTTATGAAGGAAGTAACGATTATCGTACCGATTTATAACGTAGAGAAGTATCTTCGCGCCTGTTTTGATTCTCTGCTGAATCAGACTTCAAAGGAGTTTGTGGTACTTGCGGTAAATGATGGGTCGCCAGACGGCTGTGATGCGATTATCCGTGAATATGTGGACCGTTATCCAGAGGTGATCAAAGGAATCAAGAAGGAAAATGGTGGTTATGGGGGTGTATTGCAGTTAGCGATTAAGGAACTGGATACACCATATTTCCTGGTCTGTGACCCCGATGATACCCTCGAGCCGGAAGCAGTGGAAACCCTGTTGAACCTTGCGAAGGTAAGTGGGGCAGATCTTACAGTAGGAGCGAAGAACTTCGTCTATGAAGACAGTTCAGAAAAAGACTATGATTTCGCATATAACAGAGACTTTGCGGAATTACTTCCCAATACGGTTTACCGTAAGGGAAGTACATCCTTCAACGATCTGTTTTTCATTGATCCAAGTCCACACGCAAAGCTGTATAAGACAACGCTTGCCCAGAAAATTTTCTTTCCGGAGAAGGTTGGATATACCGATAATCTCCTGTTTTATATTTCGTTATTAAATGCGGATACGGTGATCTATACCGATACCGCGCTTTCCAATTACCTGATCAACCGTACTGGAAACTCGATGCAGGATGTGAGCTATAAAGCTATGAATGGAGAGATTGGTGTCTTTAAGACCATCCTCAACCAGGCTTCCCGCATCAAGGATGTCCCGGATATCTTCTGGTATCGGATGTTTGAGTCCTTCAAGTTCATGCTATACAAGACAAGAAGAGTAAACGGAACAACGGAACAGTACGAAGAACTGCTCGACTATCTGGAAACCTACCTTCAGAAACTGCTTCCGGAGCGTCAGGAAATCCTGACGTATTACAAACAGTATTCCAGAACAAAGGTTCTGGAATCTGTGCGGGATCGACAGTTATTGAATGAGCGCAGTGAGAAGCGAACCTATCAGCGCCTTAAGAAAAAGATGATGAAGGAGTTCGCCGGAGGCAGTCAATGAGAATACGTAATATTGCGGTTGTTTCGCTTGGCATTGCATTGACCGCAGGGCTTACCTATGCCAATGCGTCCTACCAGGAAGAACGTCCGGTGGAGCCGGAGGTGATTTCCTCTTCCTTTGGAAGAGGCGATGGCGCCCTTGGGGATACTATGAAGACGTCCTTCATGGAGTTTACGGTAAATGATGCGGCAGTGACTTCCTACTATCAGGGCATTACACCGGATGCGGGAATGGAACTATTGGTTTTAAACATTACCACCCATGTCACTCAACGGAATGATCTGATTCTTTACGATACCGACTATCAGATCCAATGGGGGTCGGATGGGCCTCTGGATTATGGGGAACCTTTAACATATCGAGATGAATGGGCGGACTTTACCGGATATAAGCAATACATAAATCTTACGGATGTATATGGGATGTTTCCTGGAGTAGTAACGCTTCCTGGAGACACACAGATCACATATGACTATGTGTACCAGATTCCTGAAGGGAATCGCAGTTTTAAGTTATTGTTTCAGGAGTTCTTCGAAGATGAATCCCTTGGGGATTTCTTTACCGTTTCCTTTATCGCAAGGGACGTGGAACGTGTAGAAGGAACACTTGGAAGTATTGAAGAAGCAGCAGAAGTGGAAGAACCAGTTCAGGAATAATGGTTCTGCCTGTTTGAATTTATGCGGAGGAATTGTGACTCTTGAACATTTCCACCAAGAAACAATTATGAAATAATATATAGTGTTAAAAGGCTGTCAAGGACAATTTATGAATGCAAAGAAAACAGTTGATCAAACATGGCAGACCATGGATGAAAAACTGTTTTTTTATTTTATCTGAGAAAGCTTATTTAACGAAATTAGGTGTGGGGAGAATATGTACAAGCGAAATGCTCAAGGGTGGTCAAAACATCTGGATTTTATCATTGTGGATATAGTTACATTGGCGATTTCTTTTGTTTTGGCAGTATTGATTCGAAATGGGGTCTCTGGACTTGGAAATCGAATTTATCGTGTCCTGCTATTTGTGCTGCTGTTGTCAGACATGGCAGCGATTATTTTCTTTAACAGCATGCACGATGTCCTGAAACGCGGTTATGTTCACGAGTTAAGCGCAACGATTAAACTTGTGCTTATGGTATTTCTGATCGCAACCGGATTTATGTTTTTTACTCAATCCGGTGGGGCTTATTCACGGCTTGTGCTTGGGTATACAGCGATTCTGCATCTGATTTTGGGATATGGAAGCCGCATTGGATTAAAAACATATCTGCGCCGCTATGGCGATCGCCTTTCCGGCAAGCGTTCCATGTTGGCGATATTAAAGGCGGATAGTGCAGAGTCTATGGTGGCCAGGCTGAATGAAAATCCTGCTGTTGGTTATCATCTGGTTGGCGTAGTTCTGCAGGATGGAGATGCTATTGAAGTGGCGGGTGTTCCTGTTGTCTGCAGTCTGGATGAAGTGACGACATATGTATGTCGGGAATGGATTGATTCTGTTTATATTGACTGTCCTTCTGAAGATCCTGAGATTCAGAAAATAATGCGGGAATGCAGGGAAATGGCGGTTCCAGTTCATTACCATATTCCTGGTGTAAGTTCATATCGTCAGAAACAGTTTGTAGAACGGATTGGAGGTTCTACGGTACTGACATTATCCAATAACTATGTCACTCCGCTTCAGGCATTCTCAAAACGATTGATGGATCTATTAGGTGGAATTGTCGGAAGTATTCTTGCGATTTTAATCATTGCGATTGTCGGGCCGATGATTAAGGCTCAGTCTCCTGGGCCGATTCTTTACCGTTCTGAGCGCATCGGTAAGAACGGTAAGCGCTTCAAGATGATCAAAATTCGATCCATGGTTATGGATGCGGAAGAGCAAAAGAAAGATCTGATGGATCAGAATCGAGTGAAAGACGGGATGATGTTTAAGCTTGATTTCGATCCACGGATTATAGGAAATAAAGTTCTGGCGGACGGGACGAAGAAAACAGGACTTGGTGATTTCATCAGACGAACCAGCCTGGATGAGTTTCCGCAGTTCTTCAATGTTCTGGCAGGGGATATGAGCCTTGTTGGAACGAGGCCTCCTACTCCGGATGAATGGGAGAAATATGAGTTTCATCATAGAGCAAGATTGGCGACGAAACCTGGAATTACCGGAATGTGGCAGGTAAGTGGCAGAAGTGAAATCATGGATTTTGAAGAGGTTGTGAAACTCGACACGGAGTATATCCAGAACTGGAGTCTTGGCCTTGATATTCGAATTCTGTTGAAAACAGTGTGGACAGTTCTTCGAGGAAAAGGAGCGATGTGAAGTTACTTGAAATCTCTATTGCCAATAGGTCATTCTCAAGATAAGGACAACTTGAGGTTCAAGAATTGCACCTCAAGTAACAATATCTGAAATTTGGAGTGCTTTTCCGATAAAAAGCTCTATTTAAAGGCTTTTTCCCTGTGAAAACCACGTGGGTTTTGACATGTTTTTTCAGATTTTCCTGTAGGATAAAAGAAAGGAGAGATGAATGATGAAAGAGTTTAACACAACGGCAGTATGTAATCCTTCGAAGCATTATATGGTAGATCTCTCCGAGCGGGTAAAAGAGATAAAGAAACTGGTTGATGCCGGAAAGTATTTCACAATCAACCGAGCGAGACAATATGGGAAGACGACTACTCTAAGAGCGCTACAAGAGGTACTGAAAGAGGAATACATAGTATTAAACCTTAGTTTTGAGGGCATTACAAAAGGGGGTTTTCAGACTGAAGGAGAATTTGTACAAACCTTTTCAAGATTGATTTTGGATCGGCATGAATTCTATGGATTGAATATTCCAGAGAATACGATATTAGCTTTGGAGAGTTTTTGTGATAGAGATTCAGACAAAGTAAAGATGGATGAGCTATATCGCGAATTCCGGAGATGGATCGTTAAAAGCGATATGGGCATCGTTATGTTTATTGATGAGGTTGATAGTTCAACGAATAATCAGGTGTTTTTAGATTTCTTAGGATTGCTTAGAGATGGATATATTGCAAGAGAATCAAATCGAGTCCCAGCCTTCCAATCTGTCATTCTTGCCGGGGTAACAGACGTTAAGCATTTAAGGAGTAGGATCCGCTCAGAAGATGAGCATAAGGTCAATAGTCCGTGGAATATAGCAGCTGATTTTACTGTTGATATGAGCCTGTCTGAAGAAGGAATCAAGGGCATGCTCGAAGAGTATGAAGAAGATCACCATACAGGAATGGATACGGGAGCGATTGCGCAGTCCATTAGAGAATATACAAACGGATATCCATATCTAGTGAGTAGAATTTGCCAGAAGATAGATAAAGATTTTGTGCCGGTAATATTTGATTCTTTATCTGATGCCTGGACAGCTTATGGCGTAGATGAGGCGGTAAAGAAAATACTTTCAGAGCCAAACAATTCCTTGTTTGAGTCTCTTACAGGGAAGCTCACAAACTATCCGGAGCTGCGCAAGAGACTGCGTGCGATCCTGATGCGCGGAGAAACATTTGCATGGCTTCCTTATGATGAGGAGCAGCAGCAACTGTTTATGTATGGGTTTATCAGGAACAATCATAATACAGTGGCTGTTTCAAATCGCATGTTTGAAATGCTTTTATACACGCATTTCATTGGGGAGAGTAACAAGAATAATGATCTGAAACAGATTGCGGCTGGAATGAAATCGGCCTTTGTGGATGAGGAAGGCTGGCTTGATATTCCGAAGATGATGGATCATTTCATTCAGGAGCATAATAGAATCCACAAAGATAATACGGAGAAGTTTCTTGAGGAAGAAGGTCGTGAACGTTTTATCACCTATGTATCTGGCGTGATCAATGGCACAGGAACCTACAGTGTAGAGGAACGGCTAAGGGATTATCGTAGAACAGATCTTGTGATTCATTATCTTGGGAGAAGATATATTGTTGAATTGAAGATATGGCATGGAGATAGATATAACGAAGAAGGCGAGAAGCAGTTAATCGGATATCTGGATTATTGGAATCTGAATACAGGGTATATGCTAAGTTTCAACTTCAACAAGAAGAAGGAACCTGGGGTAGAACGAATCCAGATAGGTGATAAGGTGTTATATGAAGGGACGGTGTAAACCTGTTTAAGTGAAGCATACAGGCAACGAAATTTGGGGCTATTTTTCGATAAAATGCCCTATTTAAAGGCTTTTTCCTGTGAAAACTACGTGGGTTTTGGTATGGATTTTTAGATTAAGAGAAAGGAGATCTGCGAGATGGGAACATATTTAAATCCGGGAAAGAATGCTTTTGAAGAAGCAGTAAACTCTCAGATTTTTATTGATAAATCAGAGATGATTTCCTATCTGAATAGTGTGGCAAGAACTGAACAGAAATATGTTTGCGTTTCACGACCGCGGCGATTTGGAAAATCCATGGCTGCTAAAATGATATGCGCGTATTACGATCGTGAAGCAGACAGCAGAGCTCTTTTTGAAAAATGTAAGATCAGCCAATCCTCAGACGAGAGCACTGGGCGGGTGTGGGACGAATATCTGGGGAAGTTTAACGTAATCAGGCTGTTGATGACTGATTTTTTCAATAAGAAACGAACGGTTGATGATGCCATTGATACGATAGAGCATAGAATCCTGGATGAACTTGCCGAGAAATATCCGGATACCAAATATGATGAAACAGATTTTTACTATAGCATTGATAAGTTTTACAGGCAATCGAATACACAGTTCGTGATTGTTATCGACGAATGGGACGCTATATTTCGAGAGTTTAAAGACGATAAGGAAGGTCAGAAAAGATACTTGGATTTTCTTCGTGACTGGATGAAGGATAAAGAGTATATTGCGCTGGCTTATATGACAGGGATCCTTCCAATAAAAAAATATGGGAAGCACTCGGCTCTCAACATGTTTACGGAATACTCCATGATACAGCCGAGACAGCTGGCTTCTTATGTTGGCTTTACCGGCTTGGAAGTTGAGGAGAAATGTAAAGAGAAGAAACTTAATTATTCCGGATTTAAATCCTGGTATGACGGGTATAGGCTTTCCAACAGGGTATCAGATGAAATGATTCCTGAAGGAGAGAGTGTTGACGAGACGGTATATC
>JAFUGM010000072.1 GCA_017469355.1 Solobacterium sp.
CTTCGGATTGTGTAAAAATCCCTCTGATTTCTTGTCAAGTCTTTTATGCGTTTTTTTCGAAGAAAAAAGCCCTCATTCACCTATGTGAATGAAAGCTTTTCATTCCGCCTAAATGCCACCTATTAACTTAATGACATTGATCGTTCACACGATATCCCGTTTTCGCAGTTTTTGATTATGGATTCTGGTTCTTACAGTTCTGTCTTCCAGAGACCGTGAAGATTGCAGTACTCATAGACTGCCTTGGCAGGTTCTTCCGTAATGAATTCCGCATGCGGAGCTTCTTCCGGGTTCAGATACTTCACCTGAACACCGTTTTCGGTCTCCAGAGCGATGAACTGAATGTAATGTTCTGCCAGCATCGGATGATTGACTTCACCGACGTTGGCAATCACGCGATTGCCATCAACTGTAACTACCGGCACATGCTTTTCTGCTGCACCGTCGGTTGTATTTGCCGTAAGAAGCACCATTTCATCTCCACAGCACATCGTTGGGCAGGCACTTCCCTGTACCTCGATGACGAGCTTCTTACACTTGTTGCAGCGATAAACCTTAAATTCCTTCATAGTAATCCTCCTGTTTATTTTATTATGATTGATCCGATCCTTACTTGCAATCGGGGAATGCCCGGCCGGGCCGGTATGACGTTTGATCATGACTGCTCCTACTCTACACTTTTCAGTGACTCTACCATTCTGACACGGTCCAGCTTCCGCTTCATTGCCAGATTGACAAGAATTCCAAACACCAATGTCAGGCCAAAGGAATAAAGGAAGGATAACGGTTTTACATGGCGGCCGAACATTACATAGGAGAATTCCACTTCTCCCATGATATATCCGGATAACAATGACCCAATCGGCAACCCAATCAAAGCCCCTGCCGCCACAAGAATGTTATTTTCCTTATATATGTAATTTTCCACTTCTTTGGGTCGGAAACCAAGTACTTTCAGTGTCGCAATCTCACGCATGCGCTCCTCAATATTCACGTTGGTAAGATTACCAAGCACCACAAATGCCAGTGCCATGGATGCGATGCTTAATACGATTACTACGCCATTAATTCCCTTAATCATATTAGAGAAATAGTCGGCTGCTGTATCAAAGTATTCCACCGTCTCAACGCCATTCATAGATGCACTGTAGGTTTTGAATTCCTCGGAGATATCCGAACCATCGATAAAGGAAACGTACAGGGTGTTATCTTCTGGCGCATCGAAGAATAACTGTCTGTAGGTATCTTTTGTTAAAAGCACATGATGCCGGATATACAACTCCATAATTCCAGATACTCTGACTTCAGCCGTTTCTCCATTTATTCCTTCCAGAAGAATCGTATCACCGACACTAAGATGCAGGTTTTCGGACATCTTCTCCGATATGATGACTTCCCCATCCCTGCATTCAAGCGGTTCATGGGTTTCCCGATCCCGTACGGTATAAGCTTCGCCCATATCCGTTTCATCATTAAATACTTCCACAAAGGCGACTTCTTCACTGCCCTCATGGGTTACGGTACCGCTGTAATAAACGAGTGAATGAACAAAGGAGACGATAGATTCCTCTTCCAGCGTTCCTGCGATCTCCTTCTGTGTTTCCTTACTGGCATCTTCAGAAAACTGAATGCGGGCAAGATAGTTCATAATCTCCCCATATTCAATGTCAATGATGTCATTAATCGCATCTGATATCCCAAATCCGGTTACGAGAAGTGCCGTACATCCCGCAACCCCAAGCAGTGTCATGATGACCCGTTGTCGGTAGCGGACAAGATTCCGTATGGTAATCTTCCAGGAGAACGATAACCGATTCCATAGCAGCCCAATCTTTTCAAGAAGAATATCCTTGCCTACTTTGGGTGGACGCGGACGCATCAATACCGCCGGAACAGATTTCATATCTTCATACAGAACAAACCCGGTAACGGCCTCCATCATCACAAGGAAACATACCGCAGAGATTCCAATCACCCGCCATGGCGTCTCGAGTGTCATCACAGGCAATACATACTGCATTCGCCAAGTGTTATAGATAATTGCCGGAAAACTCGCGAGCCCCGCCGCTGTTCCGATGACTGTCCCAATTACAGAGGCAGCCCCCGCATATAGGAGATACGCAAACGAGCATTTGATCGGCGAATAACCTAATGCCCGCATAATTCCAATGGTTCCCCGCTCCTCATTTACCATGCGGGTCATTGTCGTAAGGCAGACCAATGTCGCAACCGCAATAAAGAATAATGGGAAAATACGCGCAATCGCAGCCATCTGATGAATCGTTCCCCGGAACGTTTCCGAGGCATAATGTTCAGATCTGTCCAACACCGTCCATTCTGCCTCTTCCATATCTTCGATCTGCTGGCGGGCATCCTTCAGTTCCTCATATGCCTCATCCAGTTTCTTTCGACCATCTGTTTTTTCCTGTTCGAATTCTTCCCAGCCTTGATCCAATTCACGTCGGGCATCCAGCAGTTCACGTATCGCATCCTGAATCGATGCGTATCCCTCATCGAGTTTCTGTTGTGCTTCTGCGATCTGCCGGTTCAGTTCCGCCTCACCTTCGATTAATTGGCGCTCCGCGTCCTTTAACTGTGCTTCTGCTTCCTCAATACGGGCTCTGCCTTCCGCAAGCCCCTCATCAATCTGCGTGATACTGTTTTTTATTGCTGCTCTTACATCCCCCAACGTTGCGTTTTCGGAAAGACGAAGCTGTTCCTGCAGCGTTTTAACGGATGGGTCTATTTCCGCAAGCAATGCGATAGGAAATTCATCAGGAAGTGCTTCGGTTTCCAGCGCATGAAGCACGTTACCAGCCTCGTTCAGAGTTTCTGCCATCAGATTTACAATCGCAATTCCTTCCTCTGCAGATTTCTCCTGATTGATCTGTAATGGCGCAAGGCGGGAAAAGAGCGGATCGGAATCCCCCATGTTCTCCACCAGATCTTTGAAGGTTTCAATCCCTTCAACTAATGGTTCCTCTCCATCATCACTCCCATCCTCTGCGGGTGACTCGGATGGTTCTTCCTGTAGTTCTGCAGGATGGCGCACTGCTTCAATCCGATTATTCATCAATTGGATCGCTTCATCGGTATACGTCGTATTGAGATAATCACTGACTTCCCCTTCACTTACCTCTGGAATCTCAAGTTCTGTTTCTTCAAGAAACGATTGAAGTTCCTTCTGGTACCCTTCTGGAAGCAGTTCCTTAACATCTTTCCAGGTCATCGAACGTTTGACCACAGGTGCATTCAATTGTGCCTGGGCATCACATAACTGATCCTTAAGGGCTGTATATTCTGCTTTCTGGCGGCAGAACTCTTCCTTTCCCTCTTTCAGTTGCGCATAGCCTTCCGCAAGCTTTGCCCGTCCGTCTTCCAGCTGCGCATAACCTTCGGCTTTTCCGCGTTCCAGTTCTGCTTCCCCATCTGCCAGTTCCTGACGCCCTTCATATACCTGGTTCCAGCCGGAAGTAATCTCAGCTTCTGCCTTATTTAATTCCCGCTCCGCATCAGAAATTGCCTGTTCATAGGTCTCTTCCGCTTCAAGATACTCTCGTAAGCCCTTGTTATAGGCATGAAGCGCATCCGAACGAATATGAAATCTGCGGGCATCTTTCTGCGTCAATGCCAATGTTTCTATTTCCTTCTTAATACTGCCCGCGTAATCCAGATAAGCATCAGAAAACTCGTCATACGATTTGCCATCTTTGATCAGAACATTGAGTTCCGTATAATACGATTCCACAAACGCATCCTGCGGGATATAAAGGAACGTAACAATATACTGATTGGATAAGGTGCTGACTTCTCTTGTTTCATTCAGATACAGTGGTGTATCAATCGTTCCAACAACCGTAACCCGACTTACCGAAAGAATATCTTCCAGATCATCCTGTGGTCGGCGAAGAGTTAACTGAGATCCAAGCGGAAAGCCCGGGTGAAGCTCGGACCCATGATCCGCAAGTACTTCATCCGGTGCTTCAGGAAGTCTGCCGGAGCGCAAAACAAACTGATTGATCGACGCATCACTGCGATAGGCATGAATGCGGGTTACTTCCGGCTCAGCGTCCGTATCCACGTAAACATCGGTGAACATCGTTCCCTCTGCCAGTTCCACGGATTCCAGCTGGCCAACCGCAGTGACATCATCGTCATCAAATCCATAGTTGGAATAGATCGTGATATCTTTCAGATTATGTTCATCATCATAGGCATTCACCGACGCGGACATGACAGTAGAGATCGCCGAAACGCCGACATAAAACGCCGTGCCGATCAAAACGATGGCAGTCAGAGACAGAAAGCGCCCAAATGTGGTTTTGATCAGACGCAGCGCGTTGGCAAACAGCTTTGACATAGCACCATAGTAAAGAATATCTTCGCATTTTGACAGTGTTCGGCTTGGCTTTTTCTCAAATTAAAAGGCAGCCGAAGCTGCCGGAAACTGCTTACTTTCTGAGACCGAGTTTCTTTACGAGTTCACGGTAACGGTTGACGTCATTCTTCTTGAGGTACTCAAGAAGGTTCTTTCTGCGTCCGACCATCTTCAGAAGACCGCGGTTGGAACTGTAGTCCTTCTTGTTCGCCTTCATGTGGACGGTGAGACGGTTGATGGATTCTGTCAGCATCGCGACCTGAACTTCCACGGATCCGGTATCGCCTTCCTTACGGCCGAACTCTTTGATGATACGTTCCTTTGTTTCCTTTTCAAGCATTTCTGTTTTCTCCTTATCTTTAACAGTCCTTTCACTCCGAGTCTGCCGCAGGAGACGCGAACAACCCAGCGCGAAAGCTTTTTTAGAGTATCATACCTTTCCTTGCTTCACAAGCCCTATTTCAATAGTCTGTATGTCCTCAGGGCCTGAATGATGCCATGATGATCGGCGTCAGAAGTAATGTAGTCCGCATGTTGTTTGAGTTCGTTAGACCCATTGTCCATCACAACCCCGATTCCCGCATGAATAATCATCTCAAGATCATTTCCGCCATCGCCAAACGCCATGGTTTCTTCAATGGGAATCTGATAGTACCTGCAGAACTGATCCATTCCGATTACCTTGGTTCCGCCTTCCGGAGAAAGGTCAAAGAAAGTTGGATACCACCGGGCACTTCTGCACCCCGGAAGTTTTTTCAACAGTTCCGCTTCTTCGGTCTCATTCATAAAGATCATGACCTGATATAACGGTGCCGTTGTAACTTCAGAGATATCTCCTGCGGGCGTATCATCATTCCCGGTGATCGCGTGAATTTCATCTACCCGCTCATCACGGAAATTGAATACGCGTTTGTCCTTCATCTGAAAGCCAGCAGGAACTGGATGTGCCTCGAGCTCCTTAAGAAGAATCTCAATGGATTCCTTCTTCAGTGTATTTTCATAAATCACTTCGTTGTTTGTATAACAATACTGACCATTCAAAGTGATATAGCCGTCAAAAGGAAACTCCTTCAGTACAGAAAGACCATCCCGATACCGCCCGGTTGCGATGATCAGTTTGATCCCCTGTTCCTTCAATTTCCATAAGGCAGGAAATACTTCTTCAGGAATGGTATGTGTATGAAAACTGGTTAATGTTCCATCGATATCAAAGAAAATCATCTTCGTCATACTCCTGCCTCCTCCATGAATTCCACAAGAATGGAATTCAACAGTTCCATTCCCTGTTCTGAACATCGAAGCATATCCTTCTCTTCTTCAAGATACCCCCGTCGAATTCCCTTAGCTATGGAAAC
>JAFUGM010000073.1 GCA_017469355.1 Solobacterium sp.
CTTGTGATAATCCCATCGACCGGATTTCCCTTGCGAAGGTGTTCCCGTACCAGTTCTTCGGTTTCAGTTTCTGAACTCTGCTCTCCCTTACGGTTTAATACATAGTCAGTGCAGAACTCAATTCCACCTTCTTCCAGCGCCTCCCGGTATCCTTTTACCCGAGGGCTTTCCTGGTGTTCCGCAAGATATCCTGGAACTAAGAGGATGTTCTTACATCCTTTTTCAATCAGAACATTCGTCGCTTCCTTCATCGCCTCCGCATCATCATTGGCGACCCAGGGAATCGGCTTAGAAGATTCCGGTACTCGGTCAACCCAGACCAGAGGTACCTCATCTTTCAAAAGATGATCCGGTAAGGCATTCAATCCACTGACGCAGAGGATTCCCGAAGCCCCAAGTTCGACAAGTGAAACAAGGTCATTCTTCTCTTTCTCCGCATCCTGATCAGAACTGCAGATCAGAAGCGTATATCCCTGCGCTCTGAGATACCGTTCACTGTATTGAATCAGTCCGGAAAAGAAGCTGTTATCCGCGGTAGGCACAATCATTCCGATGGTTTTCATCTGATCTTACCCCCTTAACTCCGCAATCAGTTCCTTATAGGTTCTTCCTTTACGGAACAGTGCACTGGACCCAAGTATGAAGCCATCTGCCCCTAAATTGCTTAAGTCTTCAATTACTTCCGGTGAACAATGTCCGTCAATCATCACCTTGAACCCATAGTCCTTCTTCAGTTCAATCAGCTGCTGAACTTTCTTTCTTGTAAAGTCAATGAATCCCTGTCCGGCAAACCCCGGATTTACTGTCATGACTAAAACATAGTCACAGAGATTCAGAATCTCTGAGATTGACGCAACACTGGTATCCGGGTTTACCGCGATCCCGGCATATGCGCCCATTTCCTTGATATGAGCTAAGGTCTTTACGACATATCGCTCACTTTCAGGATGAATATAGACAATATCTGCCCCAGCCTTAATGAACCAGTCTACTTTGGATGCGGGATTTTCAATCATCAGATGACAATCCACAAGCTTATCGGTATATCTGCGTATCGTTTCTACATCCATGACTCCCATGGTGAAGTTAGGTACGAAAGTTCCGTCCATGATGTCACAATGGAAGATATCCACTCCCGCATCATCCAATGCCTTGACTTCACTGGCCAGATGCCCATAATTGGCACACATCATGGATGGACATAACAGTCGTGTACTCATAGCTCTTCCCCATTCGTTGCGATCACATTCTTATACCAGAAGAAACTGTCTTTTCTCTTTCGCTCCAGGGTTCCGTTTCCTTCATTGTCTTTATCCACATAGATAAAGCCATAGCGCTTTTTCATTTCTCCGGTAGACGCAGACACAAGATCAATACAACCCCAGCTGGTATATCCAAGCAGCGGAATTCCATCCTGCTCAATCGCTTCTTTCATCGCTTTGATATGGGCACGCATATATTCAATTCGATATGGATCATGGATGGAACCATCTTCCTCCACTACATCCACCGCCCCAAATCCGTTCTCTACGATAAAGAGCGGCTTTTCATAGCGGTCATACAGAGTATTGAGAGTAACCCGTAAACCAAGCGGATCAATCTGCCATCCCCAGTCGCTGGCCTTGAGGTAAGGATTTACCACTGCCTCAAACACCGCGTTTCCACGCGCATGATTCTTAATGATCTCAGGATCAGCAGAAGTACATCTGGAACAGTAGTAACTGAAACTGATGTAATTTACCGTTCCTTCCTTCAATACCTGAAGATCTTCTTCCGTGCAGTCAAGATGAATGCCAGCGTTTTCCATACGCTTCCATGCCCAGACTGGGTAGGCACCTCTTGCCTGAACGTCGATAAAGAAATAGTTATCACGATCTTTTTCAAATCCCTTCCAGACATCCTCAGGGCTGCAGGAATAGGGATAATACTGACCAGCCGCAAGCATACAGCCAATCTTCGCCTTCGGCATGCGTTCATGGGCAAGTTTCACTGCCTTTGCGCTTGCGACAAGTTCATAATGAGCTGCCTGATATTCTACCTGCGCTTGATTCTCGCCTTCTTCAAATACAAGTCCGGCACCCATAAACGGAAGATGCAGAAGCATATTGATTTCATTGAAGGTTATCCAATATGTCACTAGATCATCAAACGCCTCAAACAATACACTGCAGTAGTGAAGATAAGCGCCAATCATCCGCCGGTCTTTCCAGCCGCCATAGCGCTGAATCAACGCAATCGGTGTATCAAAATGATCAATGGTCACAAGGGGTTCAATGTTATATTTTCTGCACTCCTCAAACAATGAACGATAAAACGCGATCCCCTGTTCATTGGGAACTTCATCATCCCCATTCGGAAGAATTCGCGTCCAGGCGATGGAAAGCCGATACACCTTGAATCCCATCTCCGCAAATAACGCAATATCTTCTTTGTAATGATGAAACATATCAATCGCTTCATGGGCAGGATACGTATGGGCATCATCACATTCCAGCATGCGCATCGTTCCCCGTGCCACCCGCATGCGATCTGGTCCAAAGGGAATGACATCAACGGAAGACAGGCCTCTGCCATCAGCGTCATATCCGCCTTCACACTGATTGGCTGCGGTTGCCCCACCCCAAAGAAAATTACTTGGAAATGCCATAGTTACTGCTCCTTTGCGGCAGAAAGCTCCTGCGTTTCTTCGATTTCCTTTAACATATCGATTCTTGTCTGATGGCGACCGCCTTCATATTCTGCGGCCAGCCACTCATCTACGATCATCTTGGCAGTTTCGATTCCGATCACTCTTGCGCCAAAAGCGATGATGTTGGAGTTGTTATGTTGTTTGGATAATCTTGCGGTATACGGCTCACTGCATACACATGCCCGGATGCCATGTACTTTATTCGCCGCTAGTGAGA
>JAFUGM010000074.1 GCA_017469355.1 Solobacterium sp.
AACCGCTATCAGCCGACTGCTGAGAAACAACGAGAGCTCCGGGATATTCAGAATCGAAGAAAGCGCCAGAGAGAAGAAGAAAAACGGATGTCATTTATCGCAAATGCGTAACTTCCACCCATTATCGATACAGAAGAGCCAGATATTATAAGGCTATTTTGGTATTTTCGACGATTTCATTTGGTATTTTTCGACGAATTCATTTGGGTTTTTTAGACGATTTTGTTTGGTGTTTTTCGAATTTTCGATTACGGTTAGCTTCAGTGAAATTTCATTTTCAGTAACAGTCTTGCGTTTATCCGTCACAAACACAACGCTTTTGAACGTGATCGTTTCCTGATTTCTTTTCAAAATCAGAGGTTCAGCGTATCATTTTCCTATGCCATATTTTGATTACAGTGCCCACACGCAGGCAGACCCTTCCGTATTGCGGCGTCTTGTGGAACTGGAAGAACATACGATCGGGAATGCGAATTCCGCACACCAGGAAGGAAGAGCTGCCAATGCGGTCATGGCTTCCATCCTGGAAGACATCGCCTCACTTTGCAAGGTATCACCAGAGGAACTCATTCTTACTTCCGGTGCCACCGAAAGCAACAATCTTGCGGTGAAAGGCATCGCTATGGCATCACGCCATGTGGGGAAACATATCATTTCCACCGCTATGGAACATTCTTCCGTCAGTGCCTGTCTTACTTCCCTTCAGGCCTCCGGCTATGAAATCGATCTTGTACGAGTCGGATCCGACGGGTTGATTGATACGGAAGAACTACGGGATCTGCTTCGCAGGGATACCTGCCTTGTCAGTATTTCAGCAGTTGAAAGTGAAGCTGGTATCGTACAGCCAGTGGAAGAGATTGCGTCAATTCTCGCTTCCTTCCCTAATACCCGTCTTCATATCGATACGACCCAGGCAATCGGAAAGATTCCTGTTTCCTTTGCGTATGGAGATACCATCAGTTTTTCTCCTCATAAGTTCTATGGATTAACCGGTACTGGTGTTCTGATCAGAAAGAAAGGTGTTTCTCTTTCCCCGCAGATGGAAGGAGGGGCTTCCACAACCCCCTATCGCAGCGGCACACCTGCCCTGAGTCTTTCAGGGTCCATCGTTCCTGCATTGGAAACAGCTCTTAAAGAACAGGAAACGCATTATCAGGAGGTTCTGAAAAAGAACCTGTTCCTGAAAGAACAGCTTTCTTCCATTCCCTCCATACGAATAAACAGTTCCAAGCATAGTATTCCTCATATTCTGAATCTTGGCATTAAGGGAATCAATGGCCGGGACCTACAGAAGCGTCTGGATGAGAAAGGATACTGTATTTCGGTAAAAAGCGCCTGTTCTTCTGATCTGCTTCCATCAAGAACCGTCATGGCGATGTATAAGGATCGAAGAAGAGCACTGGAAGCAGTTCGAATCTCCATCTCTCATAAAACCACAGAAGAAGAACTGCAGGGTCTGGCACAGGCATTAAAAGACATCGCAGAAGAGGTAGTGTCATGAAACGGGAACTGACAAAAGTACAGCTGATTGAACAGAGTATCATACGAAAATACCGGAAAGAACTCTGGGCACCCTTTATTAATGCGATCCGTACGTATGACCTGATTCAGCCAGGCGATCGGATTGCGGTATGTATTTCCGGAGGGAAAGACTCCATGTGTATGGCAAAGCTCTTTCAGGAGCTGCAGCGTCATTCCGACATTCCCTTTGAGGCGATCTACCTGGTCATGGATCCCGGATATAACGAAATCAATCGTGCAAAGATTGAAAGCAACGCAAAACTGCTCGGAATTCCCATTACCATATTTGAGACAAATATTTTTCAGGTCGCAAACAACCAGGAGAAATCTCCCTGTTATCTCTGCGCCAGAATGCGCAGAGGGCATCTCTACAATAAAGCAAAGGAACTTGGCTGTAATAAGATCGCATTGGGGCATCATCTCAATGACGCCATTGAAACCGCACTGGTTTCAATGATGTATGCCAGTAAAATTGATACATTGATTCCCAAGGCTCACAGTGAACACTTTGAAGGAATGGAGTTAATCCGCCCCATGTATTGTATTAAGGAAGATTCCATCAAGGCATGGTGTCAGTATAACGAACTGGAGTTCATTCAATGCGCCTGCCGGTTTACGGAAAACTGCGCCATCTGTGATAACGGCGGAGGTGGATCCAAGCGGCAGGAAGTAAAGAATCTGATCCGCAGGTTAAAGAAGGAAAACCCGGAGATCGAGCATAACATTTTCCGCTCACTTCATGCGGTTCAGCTTAATACCTTCCCCGGTTATAAACAGGATGGCGTCATGCATAGCTTTCTTGACACCTACGATAACCATTGACATCAAAAAATGCAGGAGATTGAGTTTCCTGCATTTTCATTTCGGTAACTGATTTCTCAGACTCAGGCGGCAACTGCTTTTCCAAGCTCATCAAGCGAACTCAGTGCATCTCCATCCGGAGCACCGTTCGCGATGACACCATCACTGACCAGAACTGCACCATCCGCGCGTACACGGTCTTCCCAGTCTCTCATCCAGGCACCATCACCCCAGCCATAGGAGCCAAACAGGCCAACCTTCTTGCCGGAAAGAGCGCCTTCAACCGCTGTAAACATCGGGTCAAATTCGCCTTCTTCCAGAACTTCGGAACCCATTGCCGGGCAGCCGAATGCGAGTCCGTCAAACTCCGCAACCTTGTCTGCGCTGAACTCTGCCGGTCCGAACACCTGAACTTCCGCACCTGCGGCCTGCGCACCTGCGGTAACCGCGTCAGCCATGGTCTGGGTATTTCCGGTTCCGCTCCAGTAAACTACTGCAACTTTACTCATAAATCTCTCTCCTTTTCTTTCCTTGTTTTGTTCTCTGTTACAATCAGCTGTTCGAGCGCTGTTCCGTTTTGAATCGCCTTCTGATAGATGTCCTTGCATTTACGGTAGGACGTAAATGTACGCTGTGCGCGTTCTTCATCTCCATAGACCTTCCAGAAGCCGACACACTTCACACCATATTTCGGGTGTTCCATGAAGCCCTGTACATCCTCTGGCGGATAACTGAGAAACAATCCGATTTCATGCGGGAAGCCTTCGTCTTCCTTTAAGTGTTTTGAAACACAGGCTACGCACTGCTCGGCATGTTTCACCGGATATCCCTTTTCCTCGAGAATCCGCCGTGCATGCGGGTTCTTCAGGTCATCACTGAGGCGATCAGGACGGTACAGATACAGAAGCACGGAATCCCCGTTATTGCGCAGAGGAATCATTCGAAGACCGAACCTGGTAAGTCGTTGATTCATGGTTCGAATTTCTTCGTTAGAGCCCCCGTTTTCATGACGGACTGTAAACATATTCCCTGTCTTCAATCCCGCCAGCACTGGTGAACAATGTTCCACAATGTAGGAATCCGGCATTCTTCTCCTCCCTTTGCTGTGTAAAGAGAATTCTATAGTTAGTTTCTTCTAACCAAATACGAGTATAAGTTAGCAACTACTAACTTGTCAATTCAGAAGACCTGCATATCGCGCAGAAACCGCATGATTCCCCGCATAGACTTATACAAAAAACAAATAACGGGATAAAACCCTCGCACTTCCTTTGGCGCATCAGTAAAATATTGGTTGTAGGAGCAACACAATGAGTTTTACAGAACAGACACTTGCCTTGCATAACGGGAGTTTTATTCCGTTATATGGGCTGGATACAATCAGCTATGATGCCTCAGAGATCCCCTCTGTTGTATCGAAGGCATTAAACAACGGGTTCCGCCATATCGAAACCGCAGCAGATTACGGAGTCGAGGAAGAAATCGGAACTGCGCTTTTAAACAGTCCCGTTCCACGGGCAGATTTATTCATCACAGATGAAATTACTGGATTAAAGAATACGGAGGCGACAATTCGCTCAGCGAAGGCTTCTTTGAAACGTCTTCATACCGACTATTTTGACCTCCTTCTCATGGCATGGAATGGCGGCGAACAGGAAGACAGCGCTTCCAACAAACAGGTTATGACTGCCTGGAAAGGTTTGGAACAGCTTTATAAAAATGGCAGCGCCAGGGCGATTGGAATTGTGGACTTTCTTCCCTGGCAGGTGGAATACCTGTTACAGGACGTAGAAATCGCCCCAATGGTATGTCATGTGGGATTATATCCGGGACATCCGGATATCGAGCAGTTAGCCACCTATACAGAGCACCGCATTCTTACCATGGCTTATCTTCCCGAACATCTCGAAAAAGTCATCACTTCAAGGGAACTCAGGATTCTGGCAGAAAAGCATCATTGCGCACCACTGGATATCGTATTGGAATATCTGCAGAGGAAAAAATGCGCAATTACACTGCGCAACCCGGAAGTTCCGGAAACCCTTCCCTCGCTTTCCGAAGAGGAAATGATATTCCTGGATGTGATGAAAGATTATTCAAGTGAAAGTTAAGTCTCCCGCAGGAGACTTTTCTTCTTATGTAGTGTGTTGTTTTACCAGCAACTTATACTGGTGATCCAGGAACAGAAGATGATATGACATCGCAGTACGTGCTTCTGATGCCTTCTTATGACGGATTCCCTCCAGAACGTTGTAATAATTACGAACCCCATACATGAAATCCTTCGGAGACAATGTCGCCGCAAAATAGCGAATTCCTCTGGTCATTAATGGCGTCATTCTAACCATGACGATGTTATGGCTCGCCTCAGCAATCATTTCATAGAATTTGCATTCCTCATCCAGGCATTCAATATGCTGGTCAATCTTCTGAGACATCATTCGAAGCAGCCGTTCCATGCGAACAAGGTCTTCTTCCGTACGATGTTCCGCTGCCATGGCCGCAACTTCAGGCTCCAGCATGACTAGAATCTCAAGAATATCCTTTGTCAGTTTTTCGTGATCAGGAAACAGCTCAAAACCAAACGGATCATCCGGAACACCATATTTATCTGAAATATACGTTCCACTTCCCTGACGGATCGTCACAATATTATGCGACTGAAGAATACGCAAAGCTTCTCTCAGCGTATTTCTTCCAACTCCAAGAGAGTCCGTCATTTCCTTTTCGGTAGGAAGCTTCTGCCCCGGCTCATAGCCGTTCCTCTGGATCATCTGTTTAATTTCTTCCGCGGTTGTCTCCGCAAGTGTTCTTCGCTTTGCCATAATAGTTTCCCAGAACTATTTTATACGAAAGCGCTTACTTGTGGGATGAATTATTACTACAAGGTAGTAATTACGCATGAAATCCCGGGGTATCGATTCTCGGGATTTTTGTAGTATACAAAAATAGTATATATGTGTATACTATTCGTATGAAGCGTTCTGTTGTTTATCCTGATTGGGCTGAGAAATACCGTGGAAAAGGAAG
>JAFUGM010000075.1 GCA_017469355.1 Solobacterium sp.
CATATACCAATGACCGTATTGGCATCGCGTAATCTACGCTTCCCTGGCCTTCCCCTCCCATGATCATAAACAGCTGTTTTCCGTTCGTTTTGATTACGACGCCCGCCTTAATCAGATCACGTATCCGTGCTCTCAGCCTTCCATCCATTCTCCTTAAGTCCTTTCTGATATCCAGATCTCTTAAGGTTCGATAGTCAAGCACGTTCTCATGAAACACAAATGTATTCATAAGATCAGCGAAATGCCGGTTATCCTTCAGGAAATTCCGGGTGGTTAAATCAATCGTCTTCATAACCTTTTGCCTCCTTGCACTTACTTTTTAGCGAGCGGAGGTCCATTCTCCCCGGAAGTTTTTCAAGAAATTGCAGAAATTTCTGCTTTAGTATTGTTTTATACCTGTAATTTAGCACATCTAATTCAGTTTTTAAAGCGGGTTCCTTCTTTAGAAACGAATAACATCGCATCCAATTCAACATATCCAGATTATCTGGTATAACCGCCTTACAGCTCTTTACAGGCAGCGCTGCGTTTTGGCACCGTCCATTCGGCCTTGCTGCACGCTGATCATTGTCAAAAATGACGTAGTGCAGCTGAATACAGAGACGGCTATCATTTCAAAACCAGACACGATGAACTGTCATGCCTCGATATATTTCTTTAGAAAACGAAGATCAGCTTCCTATGAAATTATTGTTTCATCGCTTAACACATCATCTAACGCTCGTTTTAACGCAATTCCGGAGAAGTCCCCGTCCTCTTACAATGTGTAAGGGCGGGGATGAATTCAGGCTGTAAATATGTTATAATAGATTCAGTCGTAGATAGTATAGAGGATTATAAAATCGATGAAACTGGACAATAATAACCATTCAGTATTCGCTATGTATTATCATCTCATTCTTGTCGTGAAATATCGCAGGAAAGTCTTTGATGATTCGATTTCCAACTATGCAAGAAGTATATTCGAAAAGATCGCACCTTCTTACAATATCTTCCTGCTCGAATGGAACCACGATGTGGATCATGTTCACATTATGTTCAAGGCACAGCCAAACAGTGAATTGTCCAAATTCATTAATGCCTATAAGAGCGCATCTTCCCGGTTGATCAAGCGTGATTATCCGGAGATACGGCAGAAACTCTGGAAAGAGTATTTCTGGAGTCAGAGTTTTTGTCTTCTTACGACTGGGGAAGCACCGATTGAAGTAATAAAGAAATATATAGAGACACAAGGAGAACGATGAAACGTAATATTGCATATCGTTATCGCGCATATCCAAATCAGGCACAGGAACTGCTTCTTCAGAAGACATTCGGCTGTACCCGTTTCATCTGGAATCAGATGCTTGCGGATATCAAAGCCGGTTATGAGAAAGAACAGAAAGCACTGTATCCAACCCCTGCACAGTATAAAGCAGACTATGAATGGTTGAAGGAAGTAGATTCTCTGGCACTGGCAAATGTGCAACTTGATCTGAAACAGGCGTTTCAGCGGTTCTTCAGGGATAAAAAAACCGGATATCCCAACTTCAAGTCAAAGCGTCACAGTAAGAAGAGCTATACTACGAATCTGGTAAACGGAAATATCATGGTTTTTGACAATTCCATCCGGCTGCCGAAACTGGGAGAAGTAAAGATAAAGAGACATCGGACAGCACCGGAAGACTGGAAACTGAAGCACGTTACTGTCACACAGGAGCCAAGCGGTAAATACTATGTATCTGTCCTGTACGAATACGAAAGCCAAGTAATCGAACTGAACGATACAGAGAAGACGATTGGTCTTGATTTCGCCATGAACGGACTGTATGTGGACAGTGACGGATACTGTGCTGAGATGCCGCATTTCCTGCGTGAGGGTGAGAAACGACTTAAGAGAGCGCAGCGGAAACTCTCAAAGATGTATGTAAAAGGCAACGAAAAACAGTCCAACCGGTATTACAAACAGAAGCACAGAGTAGCCATTCTTCATGAGAAAGTGAGACACCAGAGAGCAGACTGGCTCCATAAGGAATCCAGAGATCTTGTGAATCGGTATGACTATATTGGAATCGAGGATCTTGATATGAAAGCCATGAGTCAGTCATTACACTTTGGAAAGAGCGTCAATGACAATGGCTGGGGGATGTTTGTATCTATGCTTACGTACAAAGCGGAGATGTCAGGGAAACGTGTGATCAAAGCAGATCGGATGTTTCCATCGAGCCAGATGTGTCATGTATGCGGATGTATCAGTCCACTCACGAAGGACTTGTCTGTCCGAGAATGGGATTGTCCGGTATGCGGAGCGCATCATGACAGAGATCATAACGCTGCGCTGAATCTGAAAACAGAAGCACTGAGAATCGCGCTTCTGTAACGTACTGAAATAAATGATGGTACCCTGGGGCACAGGGGATCCGATAAGCTCGGGTTATCTGAACACATTGGTGTTCTTGGCCGAGAAGCCCCTACCTCTTAGCGTAAGCGAAGGTGGTGGGAGTATGTCACACATATCAATCTGTATCGGCGTGCCTTCTGTAAAGTGGCTGTAATCACGATGTATCAATGCATTCAGCACTGCCTCACGAACTGCACCGATTGGATATTCGGTCCTGTCAGCACGTTCCCCTGTTTTGGAGTCAATAACTGTCCGAACTTTCATATTTCTTGTGCAGAAAGACATTGCCTCCGCAAACATTTCAGAAAGAGTGCCTTCAATTCGTTTGTTATCAAGAAATCTTTCTGCATCTCTGCTATGCTCTCCAATTTCTTTCCCTGGCACAACAACAGCTGTGATCGCAAGCTGAGGAACATACCCTTGGGGGTAAATACCAAAATTCATGATTGCGGCTAACGTTGGGATGCCATTTCTTGTGATCGCAAGCATCTCAAGAATCTGTTCTTCGCTTAGTTTTGAAAAGCCAGGGCGCTCTGCCTTCATCTGATTGACATAATGTTCCAGCTTACTTTTATCTAACAAATCAAGGCTTGCACGCTCAATAATCCGTTCATTGCATCATCATGCACGTGACAGCGAAATGCTTCATAGGTGTAAATCTCATAGTCTGTCATCGGCAAATCAGCCTCACCAACACGCACGTATGATCCTCTGACCTTTCCGGCACCGGAATAGTAGCATGGGCGTTCCGTCAGATCAGTAGAAGGTATTTCTGCTGAACAGAGCAATTTACCATCCATTTCTGCAGACGCAAAAACTGCCCTTACTGGAGGGATCATCTGATTGCATTGTTCTGCAACTTTTTTCTGAAGATCCTGCAGGTCATATACACCTACCAGCTCAAATCCCTGTGTCTCATCAATACCAAAGAGGAGAATACCTCCTCCGTCCTGGTTTGAAAAACTTGACAGAGTATCATACAAACGTCTTGGGCACCCTTCATGTGCTGCCTTCACTTCGATCATTTGTGATTTGGCCTTCCTATTCATGATATGGACAGCCAATTCTACTAATTCTTCGCTCAACATAATCTCACCATTCACCCCGTTTAGCTAAATTCCAGCAAAATAAATAGCCCATTTCTACAAACAGTGTTTGCTAATTATTGATTTAGCAAACACAATAGACTCTTTTTAGCAAAATCATTTTGTTAAAATGCAAAGCGCTCATCCAATCATTTAGTAGATTTCACTTTGATACCCATTTCTCGATATCCGTTTTACAGGATTCTATGATTGGAAAACTATCGGATGGGTCTTCAACACTTCCAAGCATTCAGATCATTCGAATGTGGCTAAACGGCCACCCTTTTGCGAATATGCATTCAAGATCCGACCAATTGAATATCCATAGCACTTATCAATGAAAGCCATGTTCATGCCGACAAGTATCACCATGAAAATTGTCTGCGAACAGTAACTAATAAGCTGGTAAAGTTTGTTGCAACAGCATTGAAAATCATTAATATTCTGTTATTATAAAGACGTAAAAGGATCACCGATGACGGTTGTCCGCGAATATTTAACGAAAACGATCGCTAATCTTTGCGGGAAGGGCGATCGTTTTTCGTGTTGATATATGATGCTAACTGAAGACTGAAGCTAGCAGCAGTAATCGCAAGCATTATTAGCGCAATCACTGTATCAATACAAATCATAGTGATCACCTCCTTGGCGAATTTTACCGTTTTGGAGGGAATCGCCACCTCCCTTAATAAGGAGGACAACCGCCACCGTTATGGTGA
>JAFUGM010000007.1 GCA_017469355.1 Solobacterium sp.
AGCAGTTTGATTGAGCTGTGCTGTGATATCACGCAATCCAGTTATATCAATTAAAAAGGCTGTCCCGATTCGATCTTCATGGGATCGATGAGACAGCCTTTTGAATGTTACAGTCCGACCACTTTCTTCAGGAAGTCATTTCCAAGATGATTCTGAATCGAATCAATCCGCTCCTGCATCGGTACCGGGAAGCGCTCTTCCCATTGACCGATACTGCCAAATGCGAGCAGAGGTTCTGCCGTGTTATGAGCAGCTTCATCTTCCGGATTCCGCTGTGCGCGATCAATCAGATAGGCATGAACCAATCCATAGCGGGAAATAAGATTTGGTGTGATGGCACTGCTGTCAACGTTGGCCGCAGCACATACGCCAAGAATCATATGATGCATTGCCCGGTAATTAAATTCCAGATGACGCGCAGTCAGGAAGAAGGCTCTGCTGTCGGTAGAGGTACCGATGAATTCATAGTAATTGCGAAGTTCCTCTGCGAAGGAATCGGAGAACACAAAGGTTCCGGTATAGTCCCAGGTGATGGAACGGTTATGGGAACTCCGGACAAACTTCACCGGATAGTTGTTCAGATAATAACTGCTTTCTTTCCATGGCTTGGTGGTGGGTTCAAGAAAGGTTCCGCACCCGATTCTTACTGCGAGCCGGCGGGTTTCCCCCGGCAACAGGAAGAAGTCACTGATCTTGAGATTCTGGATCTGCGCTGGGGTTAATCCAAGATACATCATGAAGGAAAGAATCAGACGTTCTTCTTTTGACAGCTGATCAAACGTGTCATGAATGCGATGAATATCTTCTGCATTCGCAAACATGTCGGTACGGTATTCCGTCCGCTTGCGGTTTTCATTTGTCACAAGACCGCTGAATGGATTGTGATAACCCGGCCAGAGATCCGGATGACTTTCAATTCTTGTGCCGATGGAGCGGAGAGTTGCCTTATACCGATGAACCGTATTTTCAGAAAGGGTTCCTTCGGCCTGACGTTGATCAAGATAGGCAAAATATTCTTCTGCCTGTTCTTTGGTCATGGTATCGATACGATACTCCCCATCCTTATAAGAATGGAGAAGATTTAGGACTTTGCGATAGTCGTTCACGGTGGAGGGACGGTGTTCAAGCCCTTCGATGACGGCGGTCCACTGTCCGGATGTGAGTCCGTCCGGAGTCCTGTTTTTCATGGTGAATCCATACATAATTCAGCGGAAGCTCCTGAATTTGTTTTTCCTTTCTTCCTCCATGTTGCTGGAGGAGTGTTTGACCTGATGCCCGTCTTCCGAAGTCAGTAGAGTTATGTAATAGTCAAATATTACTTGCGGACGTTCCTTTTTGCAAGAAAGAAACATAAATATCGCTCATAATGCCATATATATTTCACATACTTTCACATTTTTTAACCATATTTTTACGTAACGCGAAAGATATTATGATCTTGCAAGCAGATAACTTGCCCTGATGCCTTGCTCCCCCTTTAGCAGGTATTCAGAGATTCTATCCCCTAAGACAGCCGAAAGGCAAAAAAAGAAAGAGTGAGGACCCGCGAGGGTCTTTTCTCATGGACATGATACAATCGACCTATGAACTGGCTGCTTATCGCAAATCTTCTGTATGTTTATTTGACTGCCGCAATCCTGATCCTTGTCTTCAGTGTGGGGTCTTACTCAGATATATTGACTTCCTTTCTTCTGGAGAATCCGCAGGTTCCTTTTCTTCTTTTGATTCTTCTTGCGGTGGTGATATTGATTGGTACGGTGATTTTTGCGATTCGCTTGCGGAAGAAAATACTGACAAAAGAAGAGATCTATACGCTTGCAGGGTCTTATCGAACCATGAAGCTGCTTCAGATTCCAGCCTATCTGATTATTTTTGCGACTGGGGTATTATGCCTGTTAACGATCTTTACCTTTGGTATTTCCGTTATTCTTTTAATCATCGATGGCATCGGTGTGGCGCTTTCAGGAATTTATGCGTTGGCAGTACTGCAGAAACTGCGGGAGAGGGAACTGATTACCACAACCAGGCAGATAGTGCTGGGTGTGATGTCTTTTGTGTTCTGCCTGGATGTAATTGCGGCAGTGATTGCGGGCAGTACACGTACCCGAAAATAAATCCTGTTTTGGGATTCTTTTTCCGATAAGGGAATGGTAAAATGCGGTCGGACTGGGGGGAGATGACAATGAAGTATATATTTCTGGATATTGACGGGACGTTATTCAGCCCAGAGCTGGGACGGATTCCTGATAGTGCGCTGGATGCGGTAGCACAGGCACGTGCCAATGGATCGAAGGTATTTCTGTGTACGGGACGGTCATTAGCGGAATGTAATCAATATCTTCAGACGGAAGTAAATGGATTTGTATTTGCGGCTGGATCGATGGTTTATGCGGATCACAAACGGATCTTTGATCATCCGCTGGCTAAGGAAGATGAAGGCTATCTGAAACAGCTCATCCATGAGATGGGAATGGGGTATGTGGCCGAAGGTCAGGCTGGTGGTTACTGTGATGAATTTGGATATGATGCGTTGAGTCGGTATTTTGGGGGAGTTGACTGCACGGAAGAAACCCGTAAACGCCGGGCAATGATGGAAAACTGCTTCTATCCGGAGTATTACGAACACGATGAGGAAAAGATCTATAAGATCTGCGCCTATGTAAAGCACGGTGGTCATTTTACCCCGTTAAAAAACCGTCTGCCTGAGAAATATACATTGACGGTTACCGTCCGGGATCCGGACTTTGATGACTGCGCTGAGATTACCGATGCCTCCATCACCAAAGCGACCGGTATCGCAAAGATTCTGGAATTCTATGGCGCGGATGTCAGTGATGCTGTGGGAATCGGAGACAGTGAAAATGATCTGCCAATGCTCGAATACTGTGGATTCGGTATTGCGATGGGCAATGCGATGGAATCACTGAAAGCGAAGGCGGATTGGGTAACTACACCGATTCTTGAAGATGGCATTCGAAATGCTTTCCTCCATATCGGAGTTATTGAACAGTAAGGGATGAGACAGAACATCCCTTTTCTATATACGAAAAACCCGTGGTTTCCCACGGGATGATGCTCGCAATTCTCGTTCACTTTACTTAATAAAGATAGATATATCCGTAAAGTGCCTGCCAGGAACGGGGATAATACGCAGGGAACCAACCTTCATGGTATCCACCGCAATAACCTCCTTCTCTGACATAAATCATTGAACCGTCTTCACTGACGGCACTGACATATCCAACATGGTTGGACCATACAACAATACTGTTCTCCACTGGTACGGACGATACATAGTATCCCATCGATGCCGCACTGTTCAGCCAGCTGCCAGCTCGCCCGAAGGCGGGCAGGGCAATGCCGGTGGTTTCATAGGCAATCTGCCATGCGGACCATGTGCAGTTGCCATAGCCTCCCCAATAGGGGTTATATGCCTGGGGTGCTTCCCAGGAGGTCTCAGCTTCCCATTCCTGTGGGTCGTCCCATTCCTCTGCCTGTACGGTGGTGGTGGTCCCCATCAGAATCCCTGCTGTAAGAATTGCGTTCATCACTTTTCTGAATCCTTTGAATTTCATAATCAGGATGCTCCTTTCAGGTCCTTTTTGGACACTTCGGGCAGTTTAACGCTCCAGAAACACCCCGTCAACAAAGAGAAAAATGTCACAAAATTAAGCGGTTACATCCGAAAACGCTTTCATTACATGCATGCATATACATTCTCAAGTGCGCATCAAATAAAGCTTTCCTTCACTGGACATTTAGAAACAACATGAATGCATGTATATATAGAGAAAACCTATAGTTTCAATAAACATTTAGTATGTGAAACAACGGACAGATTTCCGCTTCAAAATGTTACAATTCTAATAATTATTAGAGTTAAGGAAAGGAGGAGAGGAAATGCCTATTAAGATCCCTGCGGGACTCCCGGCACGACAGACACTGGAATCGGAGAATATTTTCGTCATGGACAGCGATCGTGCCGTCTCACAGGATATTCGTCCTCTCCATATTCTGATCCTGAATCTGATGCCGACAAAGATCGCAACGGAGACTCAGCTTGCCAGGCTTCTGGGAAATACGCCGATCCAGGTGGATATGGAATTACTGCGGGTACGCACGCATATCGCAAAGAATGTTTCGGCAGAACACATGATTACCTATTATCGTACTTTTGAAGAAGTGAAGGATCGCTTCTATGACGGAATGATTATTACCGGAGCTCCGGTGGAACAGATGGAGTTTGAAGAGGTGGAGTACTGGTCAGAACTCTGTGAAATCATGGAATGGACCAAGACACATGTCTACAGCACATTCCACATCTGCTGGGGAGCTCAGGCTGCGCTGTACTATCACTATGGTGTTCCAAAATATCCGTTGCCGGAAAAACTGTTTGGAATCTACCCTCATAAAGTGACACATAAGGGATCGATTCTCTTCCGCGGGTTCGATGATATCTTCCTCGTTCCGCAATCCCGCCATACAACAATTTATCGAGAGGATATTGAAAAAGTTAAGGAGCTCAAGATTCTTTCTGAAAGTGATGAAGCAGGCGTATATGCGGTTTCAACGGACGGAGGGACACAGATCTTTATCACCGGGCATTCCGAATATGATTCCAAAACACTGGAACAGGAGTACCTGCGTGACAAGAATGCCGGACTTCCGATTCATGTGCCGAGAAACTATTATCCTGACGATGATGATACGAAAGAGCCGATTAATTCCTGGCGAAGCAGTGCAAATCTGCTTTACAGCAACTGGCTGAATTACTTTGTTTATCAGAATACTCCATACGATCTCAGTACCTTATGGGAAATGCGCAGAACCTCAGTGAACACGAAGGATGAACTCGATCACTGAGGTTCTTTACATTATTGATATCTGGGTATCTGTAATTCCTATCATATGGCAAAGGGCAATTCTGTTTTCAATCGCCGTACTTTTATTTATAATTCCTGCGTACAGTTCCGGATGGGTTCCGGAAAGGGGGAAATGAAATGAAGAAATTGACGACGGCGTTACTGGCAGGCGTATTACTTCTTGGAGGATGCGCAGGGACTTCCTCATCTGAGGATCATCTGGCCCGGATTAAGAGTGCAGGAAAGATTACGGTTGGTCTTGAAGGTGACTGGCAGCCGTTCTCCTTCCATGATGATGCGGATCAGCTGGTTGGATTTGATGTGGAAGTTGCCCAGAATATCGCAGAGATCCTCGGTGTGGAAGCGGATATTATTGAAGCTCCCTGGGATGGATTGTTTGCGGGTGAGACAGCGGGTACTTACGATATCGTAGTTAACGGTGTCGATGTAACAGATGAACGTGAAAAGATCTATGACTTCACGGATCCGTACGCCTATGACCACACCGTTCTTGTGACGAAGGTCGGATCTTCGATTACTACGTTTGACGACCTCGCAGGAAAAACCACAGCGAATTCCATCGGCTCCACCTATATGGAGATTGGCGAACTCTATGGCGCAGAGGTAAAGGGTGTGGATACACTTGCGGAAACCATGAGCCTTGTGCTCAATGATCAGGTCGATGCGACAATCAACGCAGAAACATCCGTTCAGGATTACCTGGTGACAACAGGGGAAACCAACCTTGTGGTTGCGGCTCGTCTGGAGGAAGCTACTTCCTATGCGATTCCGCTGGTAAAGGGGAATGATAATGACTCCCTGCGGGCAGCGATCAACGATGCGATCAAGCAGCTGAAGGACAGCGGTAAGCTTGCGGAACTCTCCATTAAATACTTCGGAGCGGATCTTACCAAATAAGTAATTCCATAAACCGGCACAGCCGGTTTTTTGGTGGGATGGATGCGGTGAGTATTCATTGACGGAGAAAACAGCTTGTGCTAAATTGAATAAGCATTTGAGGAGTTTTTTCATTATGGCAAAGGACAGTAAAGTAATTCTGGCTTGTTCGGAATGTCTGTCGCGGAACTACACAACGAACCGCAGAAAAAACAGCTCAAAGAGACTGGAGCTGAACAAGTACTGCCCGAAATGCGGCAGAAAGACGCTTCATAAGGAAACGAAGTAGGAGAGAGCTTATTATGGATAAGACATTTACCTGGAGCGGTGTAAAAAAGGAAGCCAAGCGTGTACGCTGGCCCAAGCGCAAGGATGTGACGGAAGATACCATTGAAGTAGTTTCGTTCACTGCGTTTTTTGCGGTATATTTTGTGATCTGTGAGTTTGTGGTGACACAGATTCTGAAGCTGATCGGAATTGGAGCGTAAGGGATATGAGTGATAAAGAGACAAAACCTGTAAACCCCATCATTGATGATGAACATGAGAAGCGCTGGTATGTAGTAAATACATATTCCGGGCATGAAAACCGGGTAAAGGAAAACCTTGAGAAACGTGTAGAATCCATGGGTATTCAGGATTCCCTGTTCCGGATTCTGGTTGCGGAAGAACCTGTCATTGAAGTGAAAAACAACAAGCAGGTGGAAAAGATGCAGAATATGTTTCCGGGCTATGTATTCGTTGAGATGATCATGACGGATGATGCCTGGTATGTTGTGCGTAATACTCCGGGTGTTACCGGATTTATCGGATCATCCGGTGGTGGTGCGAAACCGTTCCCGGTTTCTCCGGTAGAAATGGAATCTATTCTGCGTCGTATGGGTCAGAGTGAGAAGAAGGTTGCGGTCGACTTTGCGATTGGCGATACCGTACGGATTCTCAGCGGACCTTTCTCCGGCATGGAAGGACGTGTGAACGCGATGAATGATCAGACCCAGATTGCCAGTGTACTGACCATGCTGTTTGGCCGTGAAACACCGACAGACATCAGCTATAACGATCTTCAGAAAGTAACCGACTAATGCATGCTCCGCATGCATTTTCGTTATGAGAAGCAGATGAGATGAGTAAAAACAGGCAGAAGTTTGCCTGTTTTTGATAGCGTCGTATTTACAGAGAATCAGAGAGCTTTGTCGGGGTCCTCTTCATTTTTGAGGATGCGTTTATCGCTGTACATCTGCGTATCTGCTCTTGTAAAGACATCTGAGAATGTCTGATCGATGGTCGGATCATAAACCGCCAGTCCTGATGCGATGACCACATTGCCATGTTCGGCGTTTGATATTGCTGCTTCCTTGATGGAAGAGAATAACTGGTTCCGATTTTCATAATCGCTGTTGGTCATGACCACCGCAAATTCATCTCCGCCGATCCGGAATACCGGGCTGTGTTTGAATGTGGTACAGATCATTTTTGCGGCATCAATAATCAGCTGGTCTCCAGCTTTATGACCATAGGTGTCATTGGTGACTTTCAGATCATTAACGTCGAAGACCGCAATCGCAAATTTAGACACGGATTCTCCGCCGGTAATAATCTGATCCCACATGCTTTCTTCCTGTGCGAAGGCATTATGATTCTTTACCTTGGTCATTGCGTCCTGATTCGCAAGAACTGACATGGAGTGAAGACGATCTTCATACTCTGCTTCCCGGCGTTTTTGAATATCGATATTCCGGATTGCCAGTAACATATGAGTCTGGTTGTCTGCGTACAGCGCCTTGATGGAATACCATTCCGGGGTACCGTGTTCTGTGGAACGATAGGTGATGGTGAAGGGCGCGTCAATCATCAGATCCATCATGAGTTCCTTGTCCATGGCCGCAGAGACACGCTCGAGATCTGCCCGGTACACATGGGCCCGTGCGATTTCCTGAATCTCATTAAAGAAATGATCGCCATTTCGGGTGACGGTAAGTTCGGAACTGATTTCATCCGGTTCAAATTCCATGAAGGTATCTTCCTGCAGGTCGACATAGAATACACGGACAAAGTCGGAAAGAAGCGCATTACCGATATTTCTTGTCATATGATTTTCGTTCTTTGCGGCTTCGAATTCCTTTTCACGCTGAATTTCCTTGTCTACATTTGCCCAACCGATAATCAGATGATTCGGGTCTTCCGGTCCGCCTTTGGTAATACGCCCATTGTAATAATGCGGGACTCCGTCAAACATCAGACGATAGGTAAATGACACCAGGGAGTCTTTCTCCAGTTCAGAAAGTATATATTCCTTGTTATGAACCATTAACGCAAAGTCCAGATCATCCGGGTGAACTACCCGCCGGATATTTCTGGCACTGTCCGCGAAAAAATCATCTCCGCCGGTTTCAATCTTCAGATCCTGATATTCACTGCTGGAGGTATATTCCACATAATGATCATTTCTCAGATCAACATAATAGATACTGTCATAGCGATGTGCCAGGGCGTGAGCGATACTGGAATAGGTCATGGAATCCTGTGCGTTATGTCCCTCTGGGATCCGTTCATTTCCACTGTTTTCCAGCCCGGATTCTATTCCGTCCTTCACATTCGCGATCCGTTCTATATCTCTGACTGTTTTTGGCATAAATTCTTACCCCACCTAAAGAAACTATGCGTTAATCGCAACTAATTTTATAACATATTATCCCCAGTTCTGCATTATCTACCCCGCATTATCCATGCGGCGAATTCGGAGTGCGAGATACAGTGTTACCGCATCCTGAAACTTTCTTGGGTCAAGCCCGCATTTTTTATGAATGCGGTCAAGCTGATATTGAAGGGTGTTTTTATGAATATAAAGTTGTTCCGCACTTTCTTTCAGGGACTGCCCGGATTCAAAGTATACCTCCAGCACATGGAACTCCTTTTCAGATAGCGATGCGACCGTTGTCTCGAGGTAGCGTGTTCTTCCATGCGCACTGGTATCCGCAAACAGCAGTTCTATGGTCAGTTCATCAATTTCCTGAAACGAGTCAAACTGACCACGCAATACCAGTTTGGCATCCTCATAGGAACGCTTTAATTCCGCAAGGCGGCGGGAACTTCCGACTGCCAGTACGGATGGAAGAAGGAGAAGCTCTTTTAACAGTTCCTTTTGTTTCTCATAATAGTGCTCTTCTATCACAAGGAGATAGGTAGAAGGATATTCAAACAGCCAGAACACACCGTTGAGTTCCGACAACATGGATTCAATTCTGCTTTCCATTGTCCCGATATCCTGCAGACTATGGGTTTCCGGTGTCATCAGGATCACTCGGTACGCATCGTTATAGGAAAGGTTCTTCCGTTTCAGAAATGCACGGACATAACCGGTATTCGGTTCACCTTCCAGAAGTGTTCGAATTACCTGTGAGGCTTCTGCACGCTTGGTTTCATGAGATTGTTCCAGTTCCTTTTCCTTAAGCAGTAACCGCATGATGCGTATCGCGAGATGACCATACTGGCGTACATCATCCGGTTCGCCGCTGATACCGATAATACCGATCAGCTCGTCATGATAAATACAGGGAATATTAACTCCCTTCTGTGTTCCGTCAAACCGGTTGTTTTCCGTGACTTCAATGATTTCTCGAGTTGAAGCGCACTGATAGCCGATCTCATGAAATGTATTGATGCGGCTGGGGTCTGTAGACGCCAGGATGATTCCCTGATCTGTGATGTAGTTGATATCATACCCGCAGGCATCTTTCACGCTTTCTACAATCTGCTGGGCAAGTGAAGAACTGATTTTCGGCATAGGATCTCCTGATTGTTTTACATACTAAAAATAACATAAAAACAGGCATCTTATTTATCTTGTATAACATATACATTCCCATGTGCTTTTCATAAACTGAAACTGTGAGGTGAACAGAGTATGAGAGTAGTAGTTGCGATTGATTCATTGAAGGGAAGTATGACCTCGCTGGAAGCGGGAGACGCGATCCGGGAAGGCATTCTGAAAGCAGATCGGAATGCCAGTGTACTGGTTCGTCCGCTTGCGGATGGGGGAGAAGGAACGGTAGAAGCACTGACTCTGGGAATGGGTGGTCAGCTTCAAAAAGTCCAGGTGACTGGCCCGCTGGGAACTCCAGTGGAAGCGGTATACGGCATCTTAAATGATGGAACAACCGCAGTAGTGGAAATGTCTGCCGCATCAGGAATCACACTGGTGGAAGAACAGGACCGCAATCCGCTTCTTACCACGACCTATGGAGTAGGTGAGATGATTGCGGATGCGATCCGGAAAGGATGTCGGCATTTTATTGTTGGAATCGGAGGCAGCGCAACCAATGACGGTGGAATCGGAATGTTACAGGCGCTGGGATATGGAATTCTGGACTGTGATGGGAATCCGGTTGCCTATGGAGCACAGGGACTGGAACAGATTGAAACCATTACCGATACCACTGTGATTCCTTTATTAAAGGAATGTGACTTCAAAATTGCCTGCGATGTGACAAACCCGCTGTGCGGAGAAAACGGAGCCAGTGCAGTATACGGACCGCAGAAGGGTGCGACACCTTCCATGATACTTTCGATGGACCGATGGCTGGATCGTTTCGCGGACCTTACAGCGAGTACCTTAGGAACGGGTGATAAGAATGCGCCGGGAACCGGGGCAGCTGGTGGTCTTGGCTTTGCGTTCCTTGCGTATACGAATGCGACGCTGGAATCAGGAATTTCCATTGTATTAAGAGAAACTGATCTGGAATCTTATGTCAAAGAGGCGGATCTTGTGATTACCGGAGAAGGACGTCTGGATGGGCAGACAGTATATGGAAAAGCGCCGATTGGCGTTGCCGGGATTGCCAAGAAGTTCAATAAACCGGTCATCGCTTTCAGTGGTGCAGTAACTCCGGATGCCGTCGCATGTAATGATCATGGCATCGACGCATTCTTCCCGATTCTGCGCAGAATTTCCACATTGCAGGAAGCGATGGACCCGGAAACAGCACGGACGAATATGATTGAAACCGCAGAACAGGTATTCCGCCTGATTCGTACGATGAGGGAGGCATAATTCATGAGTGCACAGTTTTCAACCCTAGGGGCTATTGTGGGTCTTGTGATTGCGATCATCCTGATCATTCGTAAACTTCAGCCGGCATACTGCCTGATTCTTGGGGCATTGATCGGCGGTCTCATCGGAGGCGGAGGCCTTGAGGCGACAGTCAGCACAATGGTAAGCGGAGCTGCTTCCATGATGTCGAGCATCCTGCGTATTCTGACCAGTGGAATTCTTGCGGGAGCATTAATTAAAACCGGTTCGGCACAGAAGATCGCGGAAACGATTGTAGAAAAGCTCGGAGAGAAACGGGCGGTTGCGGCAGTCGCCGTTGCGACGATGATCATCTGTGCGGTAGGGGTATTCGTTGATATCTCGGTCATTACTGTCGCACCGATTGCCCTGGCAATTGCGGAACGTACCGGGCTTTCCAGATATGCGGTTCTGTTAGCGATGATTGGTGGTGGGAAGGCAGGAAATATTCTTTCGCCAAATCCGAATACCATTGCGATTTCAGAAGCATTTGAAGTAGACCTTACCGCGGTCATGATGAAAAATGCGCTGCCTGCGCTGGGCGCGTTAGTCGTAACGATTCTTCTTTCCTCGCTTCTTTCGAAGAAAAATGACGCTCCGGTTACTGCAGATGAGCTGGATCATAACTCCTCCAGAAATCTTCCTAGCTTCCTTCAGGCCGCAGCTGGACCACTCTGTGTCATTGTGATGTTGATGTTAAGACCGATCGCGGGAATTACCATTGATCCGTTAATCGCATTACCTGCAGGAGGACTCATCTGTATTCTGGTTTGCGGACAGGCGAAGAACCTGATTCTGTATACAGAGTTTGGTCTCTCTAAAGTAATTGGAGTTTCCATCCTTCTGATCGGTACCGGAACGATTGCGGGAATCATCAAGGCAAGTGCCTTGCAGTATGATGTCACAAATGTTCTGGAAGCGATGCATATGCCTGCGTTTATCCTGGCTCCTTTATCCGGAATACTGATGGCTGGTGCTACTGCCTCTACGACCGCAGGGGCAACCGTAGCAGCGCAGACCTTTGCGTCAACCCTGCTCAGCTCTGGCGTCCCGGCTCTTTCTGCCGCAGCTATGATTCATGCGGGGGCTACGGTCATTGATTCCCTCCCTCACGGTTCTTTCTTTCACGCAACCGGTGGGGCAGTAGGAATGAATATCAAGGACCGGATGAAGCTGATACCCTATGAGGCATGTGTTGGATTGACCAGTACCTTGTTATCGGTAATTCTGTATCTCATCTGAAACAACTTTGGAAACCTGCAGTAAATCATGCAAAAAAGTGCAGTCAAACTATGAAAATGTTTGGCTGTTTTTTGTTTTCTGGCTTTTTTACACTGCAGTTGTAAGAACTAAATGAAAGGAGGAAATAATACGTGGAAGATAAAAGGATTCTGTTGTGCTGCGGTGCTGGGATGAGTTCCGGATTCCTGGCTACAAGCACAGCCAAGGCTGCCAAGGAGCTTGGCTATGACTGGTATGTGACTGCCAAGAGCCAGTCCGTAGCGATCGACGAGATGCCTGATTATGATGCGTGCCTGCTTGGACCGCATTACGAATCTCATCTTCAGGAGTTTAAAGACGCTGCTGAAGAAATGGATTCCGACGTAGCAATCGCTGTCATTCCGCAGAAGGTTTACGGAAACATCGATGGCAAGGCGCTCGTAGAGTTTGCGCTTCAGGTACTAAAAGAAGCTGGAAAAGCATAATGATTTGATTGAAAGGGAGGTAATTATGTCTGAGAAAGCTAAATCCAACAAATTTATGGACTGGCTGCAGTTTAAGTTCGCACCGGCCGTAAAGACGTTCATGTCCAAACCGTGGATCGCAGGATTCTCGGAAGGCGTAGTCAAGTGTCTTCCGTTTATCCTCACTGGCGCACTGATCTTCTTCTATGAAGCAATCGCATCCTGGATTCCGTTCTTGCCGGTGATCACATTCGTAAGAACCTATACATTCCAGCTGATGGGCATTCTTGCGGCATATAACATTGCGGCACAGATCATGGTTCATCTGCGCCACAGAAGCTTTTCTATCGTTGCAGGTCTTACAGCTGTATGTGCGCACATCATGGCATGCAACGGGCAGACAAACGATGCAGGATTGTGGGAAGTGTCCTATTCCCGTTTCGGCCCTTCCGGAATTCTGCTTGGAATGTTCATCGCTGTTTATGTTGCGTTGATCTTCCATCTGTTTGCGAAGGTTAGATTCTTCAAGTCTGACTCCGCAGTACCTACTTTCGTTCAGGAGTGGGTTACCAATATTATTCCAATCTTCGTAACGATTCTGATTGAAGGAATCATCGTCATCGATTTCGGTGTTGACCTGCTCCCTCTGATTCTGTCTCTGTTCTCGCCGATTCAGGCAATTGCGCAGTCCTTCTTTGGATGGATTATCTACAACACAATGATGGCACTGTTCTATGGTCTTGGTGTATCCGGCTGGACATGGTCTGGTCTGAACAATGCGATCTCCGTTCCTGCTCAGGAAGCTAACATGATCGCTCTTGCGGCAGGCCAGATTCCGCAGTACATCAACGTTACTGAAATCCGTTCCGGTATCGGTCTCATTAACCTTGGTGGTATCGGGGCGACGCTGGCATTGAACGTAATGTTCCTGTTCTCCAAATCCAAGAGACTCAAGACACTTGGTAAGGTATGTATCGGACCTGGCCTGTTCTCCATCAATGAGCCGATTCTCTATGGTGCACCGATGGTCTACAATCCCATCCTTCTGCTTCCAATGCTGTTATGCTCGGTAGCTGGTTCCATTATTACCTGGGTTATCTTCAAAGGCGGTCTTCTGAATTATCCAAACGTGGCACTGCCTAATGTCGGTACACTTCCTGTTATTGCCGGAACTGTTATGCTGACAGGTGATTTCAGAGGTATTCTCTGGTGGTTCGTTTGCTTCGCAGTTTATGCAGCGATCTACTATCCGTTCTTCAAGGTATTTGAAAAGGGTGTTCTCGAAGAGGAAGCCGCAGCAGTAGCAAACAGCTGATTCAACAAAACTCAAGGTACAGATAGATGAGATAGATAAATCTATCTGTACCTTCATTATTAAGGAGAATTAGTCCATGACTGAAATGAACGAAACTTATGACTTTCCCACAATCTCCATGAATATCATCATGCCTGCAGGAAACGCACGCACCACTGCGATGGAATCCATGGACGCTTTGATGAATGGTGATAGTGAGAAAGCTGCAGCGCTTCTGAGAGAAGCGAAAGAATATGTGAAGCAGGCTCACAAGGCGCAGACGGATGTGCTGCAGTCCCTTGCGGCCAGAGATTACAACGGCGGTGAACCGGTCGTTCTTCCCATGTTATTTGTGCATGCGCAGGATACGATCATGACCATCATGACGGAAATCAATCTGATTGAAAAAATGGAACAGATGTATGTGAAGCTCAAGGAGGAGCAGTGATGGAATTTGTAGAAGAATTCCCCAAGAATTTCATGTGGGGAGCAGCGACTTCCGCATATCAGTGTGAAGGTGCTGCGCTGGAAGATGGCAAGAAAGAAAATCAACAGGATGTGATTAATCGTCAGATCCATGAGGAATATGGTTATGCGGATGCATCTGTGACAACGGATCATTATCATCACTACAAGGAAGACGTTGCGTTAATGGCGGAAATGGGATTTCAGTCCTATCGCTTCTCTATGAACTGGTCACGTATTCTTCCTGATGGTGTTGGAGAGCCTAACCCGAAAGGGGTGCAGTTCTACCATGATCTGATTAAAGAACTGCGAGATCATAATATTGAGCCGATTGTCACTATGTGGCACTATGATCTGCCGATGGCTCTGGTTGAAAAATACGGTGGCTGGCGAGATCGTCAGATTGTCGATGACTTTGAATACTACGCTCGTTTTATCCTCAATGAATATAAGGATGAGGTGAAGTACTGGCTCACCATAAATGAGCAGAGTATCGTCGTGAACTATATTGACCGGAAGAATCTGATTTCCAAGGAAGACATGTTCAATCCGAAGTTCCGCTGGCAGGCAAACCATTATATGAACCTTGCGCATGCCAAGGCGGCAATCGCAGCTCATGAGATTGTAAAGGATGTTCAGGTTGGTGCGGCCCTTGATACTGCTCCGTACTATGCCGCAAGTTCCGACCCTAAGGATGTCATGGCCGGGAAGAATGCGAATGCCATGAAGAATTATTTCTACATGGACGCATATTTCAAGGGAATCTATACACCTTCCGTGCTTGCATATCTGAAGCGCCAGGGACTGGAGTTTGAAATCCAGGACGGTGATATGGATATCATCAAAAAAGGAAGTGAAAACATGGACTTCCTTGGCATTAATTATTATCAGAGTGCGTGTATGAAGGCTCCGACCCCAGGTGCTGCTCGCCGCTTCAAGCAGAATAACAAGATTGGTAAAGGCGGAAAGGTAACTTATGAAATTCAGCCGGATTTCTATGAGGGATGCCATAACGACTTCCTGCAGGATACTGATTTCTCATTCCCGATTGATCCAGACGGACTGCAGTATGTTCTGGAAGAAATCAATGACCGCTATGGCGTTCCTGTTATGATCTGCGAAAACGGATTTGGCGCATATGACAAGCTTGAGAAGGATGGATCAATTCATGATCCTTATCGGATTGAATATATCCGTGAGCACATCAAAGCGATGAAGCGGGCCATTGCCAATGGAGTGACTATCATCGCATACAATCCCTGGAGTGCATTTGATCTGCTCAGCACCTCTAACGGCATTGCCAAGCGCTATGGATTCATCTATGTGGATCGCACAGATGATGAAGAGCGCGATTGCAAACGGTATCGCAAAGATTCCTTCTATTGGTATCAGAGAGTAATTGCCTCCAACGGCAAGAATCTGGAGTGAGAAGTTCGCTGCCGGGTAGTTCAGGGAGAGAATTGCCCGGCAGTACTTCCAAGGAGGTTTGTATGTCATTGGAAATGTTCAGTGCGGTGTTCTCTGTCATCGCAGTTATCGGATCGCCGATTGCGTTTGCGGTGTTTCAGAAAAAAGGGAATCACAGTAAGTTTGGCTTCTGGAATGTCATTGCTGGGATTGTGTCGACATTTCTGTTCAAGTATGTCCTGTTCGGGTTTCTTTCGAGTTGGGCTGTACGTCTGCTTGGACTTGATGTTTCTTCTGCTGTTACCGCATGCCTTGTTTCTGTCATCTGTACTGCAGCTATGATAATGCTGGCGCTTGCGGTGGCGGAATTTATCTATTGCGGAAGGCATATGGATAAAGATCAGGCAGTTGGATTTGCACTTGGGGCAACAATCACAGACATTATGAACAGTTTCCTGATGGCAGCGTTATCGAATCTTGTTTATCTGGAACAGACTTCGGCAGGTACGTTCTATACTAACCTGCTGGAAACTCTCACAGAGGAACAGGCGCTTGCGGTAATGGATACCTATGCCGCATATACACCGGCAGTATTCATTTATCCTGGTGTAATCACTCTGGCATTTCTGGCGGGAAATTATCTTTCCGCAGTTCTATTTGCGGGCAGGACGGAGCGCCATAGCTTCTCTTATGTATTTCTTGCGGTGTTATGTACCGCTACCTATTCCGCAATATTTTACTGGATGGCTCCCGATACCATCGCCAATGCGGATCTCTTTCTCGTAATTACAGCTCTTCTGCTGTTTATGACTGCACAGTTTATTTACAAACATTACACGGTTCATCATGGCTAAGAATGAGGAAAAAATCCTGAAGTATCTGCTGTCCCGGCAGACTTATGTAAATGTGAAAGAAGCAGCGGCTCAGTGCGGTGTATCTGAACGGACTTTTTATAATTACCTGACACAGTTTCGGAATGATCCGGAGTTGGAGGTGTATTCCGGCCGGAATGGAATTCGTGTCATTGCGGCTCCGGAGCGGCTTATGAAAGAACAGGTTCCCGATGACTACGAAGGGCGTCGGGCATTTATTCTGCGAAAGGGACTGATTGCCGGAAGAACGCTTCATGTTGATCGCTTACTGGACTACTTTTCCGTAAGTGATTCCACGCTTCGCAATGACATTATCAAGATCCGCAGGGAGATTGCCCGATATCACGTCCGTCTTTCCGCTAAGGGAGATGAACTGAGTTTCACCGGAAACTATCATGACCTCAAGAAACTGACGCAATCCATCATCTATCAGGATAATAATTCTGATCATTCGATGCTTTCT
The DNA here is from genome assembly GCA_017469355.1 of Solobacterium sp. Lineage (GTDB taxonomy): Bacteria > Bacillota_I > Bacilli_A > Erysipelotrichales > Erysipelotrichaceae > Bulleidia. Next base: position 17,013 of record JAFUGM010000007.1, read on the forward strand.
GCGATGAATCTTCAGGAGATGTTTCCTGAATTAAATGTTCCGGAAATCAAACAGGTGATTGAAGAAGAGATTAACCGTCGTAATTCCTTTATGGATGAGTATTCTCTGATGAATCTTCTCCTTCATATTCTGATCAGTATGAATCAGGAAATGAATGGTATTGTACCGGAAGACATCGGGGAAGAAGAAACAATTGATGAGACAACAGACGCAATCTGCAGTGCGATTGAAGATACCTATGGATTTCATTTTTCCAGAATCGCAAAGAAGCAGTTTGCGCTGATCCTCAATACCCGGGCTAAGAAAAGCGGAGATGATGTTTCTGCGCTGAATCTCAAGCACCCGGAAGTAAGCGGGCTGATGGAACGGATCGTTAAGCGGTTATATACCAGCTATAACATCGATCTTAATCTGCCGGAATTCAAACTGCCGTTTGTCATGCATCTGGATAATATGCTGGAGCGACTGAAAATGGGAGTGAGTCTGAATAACCCGTTACTTGGCAATATCAAGCAGTTTTCCCCGATCACATATGATCTTGCGGTGTCCGTCGCTAATATCATCACTGAAGAAACCGGCTTCTCTATGTCAGAGAGTGAGATTGCATATATTGCCCTTCATATCGGTGCCCGGATCGAAGAAACGATTTCCACCAAATCCAAGCTGACTACGGTGATTGTATGTCCGGAATATTACACCTATCATTCCAACCTCAAGAAGATCATCAATCTGTACAGCGAAGATCTCTATATTATGAATGTATATACTACATTCGATGAACTGATGGCAGTGGAAGGTATTGATCTGATTATTACCACTGTGCCGACATCTATTTATATTTCGGAAGCGGTTGTGCTGCAGATTTCTGATTTCCTTACCGGAGATGACAGACGGAATATCACGAAGACAATTAATACAATTAAGACGAGTCATCGGCTGGATCGAAGCAGAAAATCGGTCAATGAAGTATTTCGTGAAGATCTGTTCTACAAGAATCTGAGTTTCAATACTTCCATGGAGGCGATTGATTATCTGTGTGCCAACATGTACAAGTGCGGGTACGTGAACGAAAACTATAAAGAAGCACTGCTGTATCGGGAGAGTGTAGCCCCAACGGACTTCAATGCCATTGCGATTCCCCATCCGGTGGAATATTCTTCACGGCAGACGGTGATCAGCACCGCATTGTTAAGCAAACCACTGAAATGGAATCGCAGTAAGGTTCGAATCATATTCATGATTGCGGTAAACAATCAGGATTTCACTACCTTTGAGGAAATGTTTTCTTCTTTGATTACGGTATGTTCTGATACCTCCAGTCTTGATTATCTGTTGGAATGCACAGATTATGCGGATTTTGTAAATCGACTTCTGGAACAATTCTCCCGCTCAGATAATGGGAAGGAGTCCAGTTAATCCTATGAAACCAGGCAGTGATATCCCTCGTAACACTGCTTTTTCTTCTCAGGAATGTTCAGTCATGATTTCATGCAAGAGAGGGGGCAATGATCTAATCATCCCGTAACAATTCCGGTTTGAGCGCTATAATAATTCTGTTCGGAACCTTCCGAAGGAGGTAGTCATATGTTGAGTCGGATGAAATGGTCATCGATCGCATTCTCGATAGTATATATCGCTGCAGGGGTGCTGCTATTGTTGTATCCGGGGCAGATCAGTGAGATGTTCTGTGATCTCTTCGGTATTGCGCTCATCGTATATGGAATCATCAATATCGTTGTATATTTCATGATTGATATTGAAGAATCACTGTATCGGGATGACTTTGCGGATGGAATTGTTAAGATCCTGATCGGAATCATGGTCATTTATCACAAGGCATTGTTCCAGCAGATCATTCCGTTCCTTCTTGCCATAGCGATTATCGGAAGCGGCTTTTCCAAGCTGCAGGATGGAGTGGATTCCGCCAGAATCGGATACCCCAAGTGGTGGCAGTTTCTTGTGCTGGCATGTATTTCCATCGTATTAGGGGCAGTACTTCTTCTGAACCTGATTCCTGCGGGTGATTTGATGTTACAGGTAGCAGGGGCGGCACTTCTGTACAGTGGACTGACTGATCTTTATACCACGCTGTATCTTTCTGGAAAGATTCGGAAATACTTCAAGTCTCTGGAGAAACCGGAAGTGATGGAACCGGATATTCCGGAAACCACTGCCGCATATGTCAACTGGAATACCAGCGCAGAAGGGATGAAGGCGATTCGGGAAGAAGAGCCGGTTCCCGCACCGGTACTGCCAGACAGCACAACAGAGTCTTCTTCGGAAGAACCCATAGAACAGTAAGAGAAGAACCGGAGCGATCCGGTTCTCTGCACTTTACTTTTCAACAATAGGTTCCTGTTCTACAATTTGGAGCGGAGGTCATAGAGAATTATGTACAATGACTGGTTAACAATTGGACCGATTACAATCCATGGATATGGAGTAATGATAGCTGTAGGTATTCTGATGGCGTTTTTTGTTGGCGAAAAGCAGGCAAAAAAACACAACATGGATGCCAATCAGGTAGATAATCTGATCTTTGTGTGCCTGGCGACAGGATTTCTTGGGTCCAAGATCACGTATATTCTGACAAACTGGCAGGCGTTTCTCCTGAATCCGAAACCCTATCTTGGCGCAGATGGCTGGGTTGTGTGGGGCGGCATTATCGGAGGCCTGATCGGTGCCTTTGCCTGGTGTAAATGGAGGAAGCTGGACTACAAAGGTTATCTGAATCTGCTGTTTCCCGAGGTTGCGCTGGCGCAGGGATTCGGACGGATTGGCTGTTTCTTTGCGGGATGCTGCTATGGGAAGGAAACTCATGGCATTGGCCTCAAGTTTCCCAGTGGATCTCTGGCTCCCTCGGGTGTGACACTTGTGCCAACGCAGTTAATTTCATCGTTTGGTGATTTCGTGCTGTTTTATATTCTGTTCCGTAACTTCAATGAAGGAAAGCACCCGGAAGATACGGACGCATGGTATCTGATTCTATACAGCGTTGGAAGATTTGTTGTTGAAATGTTCCGGGGAGATGAAATCCGTGGTCATATTGGAATCTTCTCTACATCACAGTTCATTTCCATCTTCATGTTTGCGGCAGGACTGATTCTTCTTTACCTGCATCAGAAAGATCGTGATGAGACCAAGTCTCAGCTGGCAGGAGGTGCCGTATGAAAATTGCGTTTGGAAATGATCACAGCGCAGTAGAGCTGAAGAAAGAACTGATTCCCTGGATGGAAGAACAGGGATATGAGGTAATCAATGTCGGTACCGATACCGCAGAATCCATCGATTATCCGATCGTTGGAGAAAAAGTCGCATTGCTTGTGGCCTCGCATGAAGCAGATCTTGGGATTGCGGTATGCGGGACCGGGTTAGGAATCAGCCTTGCATGCAATAAAGTAAATGGGATCCGGGCCTGTGTCTGTTCTGAATCCTATACAGCGCGGTATTCCCGGCTTCACAATAACTGCAACATTCTCTGCTTCGGCGCCCGTGTAATCGGACCGGAAACGGCGAAGCTTCTGATACATGAATTCCTTACAACGGAATTTGAAGGCGGAAGACATGAGCGCAGAGTCAATGAAATTATGGATATAGAACGGAGAAACAGCAGCGGCGGATGAAACGACTGAAACATTGCATCATCGCACTGGCTGTCCTTCTGGCATTGTACTTCATGCCGTTTATTACCGTCATGAGTGAAACGCCTGATGGAGACGCATGGCGGGTTCCGCTTGGGACATGGTTTGCGGAACAAAGTGAAACGGATATTACGTTCAAGGGACCGCGAAGCGCCTATGCGCTTGCCAGGGACAGTGAGATCGCTCTTCATTCAGGAGAAGAGATCAAGTGTTATGGCGAAACCTACTACTATCAGGAAGACAAGGATCTTTCCCTGAGCGGATATTCGGTATCCTCTGGACTGCTTTCCTCGGTAACCTACCACTACCTTACAGGAAATGCATGTCTTGGATGGAATGAAGATAAGGAAATCCGCTGGGAACTTGGAGAACTGAGTGAAGCAGATATCCACACGAGTGTGGAAGATGCCATCGAGAAGGAATGGCTGGTGATCGAAAACGGTATCGCTTTGAACCCATGGCGATACAACGACTTCTCACGTCTTGTAAAGCAGGGCGTTTATTCCATTCTCAGAACGATGGTGATTGAAGGGGAAGAAGTGACGCTGGTAGATATCCAGCTGCTGGAGACCCCTGCAGTACAGGTTGTTGGAGACAATGAGCAGGAAGCCTATTATCGGGCTGCGATACGACAGGGAGAGTCCATTCAGGAAAACTACTATACGCGGTACAGTGAAACTGCGGAAGTAAATCCCAGGGTTGTGTCAGTGTACGAAAAAGATGCGGAAGGGGTAGAACACGAAACTGTGCTCTTCACATATTCCCTGCAATAGAAACCCTGCAGTGATTTGGCTTTTAAAAAACTTGTTACATGCATAAAAAATGTGAAATAATAAATTTTATGTTAGGAGATCAGACTTATGAACAAACCGGTATTCAATGATGACAAACTGAAGGAGAGGAGAAGAGAGCATAAGGCTTTCGGCGGTTATGTCGTCGAATACCTGTATGGTGCCAAAAACGCTGAAGGCGCAGCGGTAGAGCCGCGCGAAGATGCCGATGACGGACACGGCCGCTGGTATGGAATTGACTGCGGAGGAAATTACACCATGTTCGTCTGGAATCATTCCAGAGAAGAAGGCGGCGAAACAGAGTATGGCACAGAATATAACGAAAACGCAGTTGCGGTAATGGAAGATCAGCTGAAGCAGAAAGCGGATCTCTGCCGTGATGCAGAAGAAATTGCGCGTTCCTACGAAGGCGATGACGGCCAGGAAAAGCTGGACGAAGTCAAAGCGAAGTGGGAAGCACTCAAGGACTGGGGAACACCGAAGGATGCGGAATTGAACAAGCGGTTCCAGCGGGCAGCGGATGAATACGCTCCCCGGGCAGAAGCGATTAAGGAAAACAAGGCCGCAAAGCTTGAGGTTCTCGCAAAGACAGCCGAAATCGAAGCGATGACAAACTTCAAGGAAGCTAAGAACGCGGTTCGTAAGCTCCGTGATGAACTGTATGAGATCGGATCTGCCGGTGAGGAAAATGATCGTGCGTTCTCCAAACAGCTCAATGATCTGGAAAAGGATATTGACCGTCGCAGAAGAGAATTCTTCGACAACCTGGATTCCAACCGTGCCGCCGCAAAGGAAAAGAAAACACAGATTATCGAGAGTGCCACAAATCTCGTTAAGAATGTCTCCAACTGGAAGGCAGCCGGAGAACAGCTGAATGGACTGTTCGCGGATTGGAAGGCAGCGGGTTCTGCCGGACGGGACGATGATGATACATTATGGGCAGAATTCAACGCTGTGCGTGATGATTTCTACGCAAAGCGTAAGGTGTTCTTTGAAGAGCGTAATGAAAAGTTCCGTCAGAGTGTTGAAGCGAAGAAAGCAATTATTGAGGAAGCTGCGAAAATCGCAGAGTCCGCAGTATACTCCCGTGAAAATACTGACCGCATGAAGCAGCTTGATGTGGAATGGCGTGCGGCTGGATATTCCGGAAAGGAAGAGAATGACCGTCTCTGGGATGAGTTCTCCAAAACCAAGGAATCCTTCTGGGATGGAAAGAAAGCGATCGCTGTTGGCCGCTTCCAGACAGAGCTGAATGAAAAAGAAGCGAAGCTGGAGAGCCTGAAGGCACGGGTCAAGGATCTGGAATACCGGATTGAGATCGCGGAAACACCATCCATCAAGGAAGGCGTTGAAAAGGACATCTACATCACACAGTCTCAGATCAATGATCTGGAAGATGCGATCAGCGTCCTGAAAGACAAGATCAACGGTTAATCAAATAAGGGAGACAATGCATGTGCATCATCTCCCTTTTCTTATGCGTTGATGGCAGAAAGGATATCCTGTAATGCCTGAACTGCAGTCGCTTCCCGGATAGCCTGGCGCTCACCTGGAAAGACATATTCATGAACGGTCACCTGGTCGAGGTAGGAAACCGCAATATATACCTGCCCTACAGGTTTTCCTTCCATCGGGTCTGGTCCGGCATTGCCGGTCACCGCAACTGAGACATCAGTATGCAGTTTTTCCTGAATGCCAGAAGCCATCTGAATGGCAGTTTCTGGATCAACTGCCCCATGGCAGTCTAGCTGTGCTTCCTTCACATCCGCAAGCAGATGCTTGGTATAAGTCATATAAGTGACTGCGCCTCCGGCATAGACAGCGGAGATTCCCGGTACTCCTCCCAGTATGGACGCAATCATTCCGCAGGTTAGAGACTCACAGGTGGATAAGGTCAGCTGATGCTTCTCCAACTGGTTCTTTACCTCGACTGCCAGTGCTTCACTGTTCATCGAGTGCCTCCTTTGGGCTGTTCAACAGGCTCATGAACTCTTCGCCGGTAATTGTTTCCTTTTCATAAAGATACATGGAAAGCCGATCCAGATCGTCGATATGTTCGGTTAACAGCGCTTTTGCCTTATCATGTTGTGTTCGTACCAGCTCGATTACCTTACGGTCGATCTCCGCTGCGGTTTCATCACTGCAGGACAAAGACGCATCACCGCCAAGATATTGATTCTGCACATGTTCCATAGCTACCATATCAAACTCATCAGACATGCCATAACGGGTAATCATGGATCGTGCGATTCTGGTAGCCTGCTCAATATCATTGGAGGCACCGGTGGAAACGGAGTTAAACTTGATTTCTTCGGCGGCCCGTCCAGCCGTCAGAGTAGCGATCTTGTTTTCCAGCTCGGTTCGGGAATACAGATAATGGTTTCCTTCTTCCACCTGCATCGTATATCCAAGTGCTCCTCCGGTTCGTGGGATAATCGTAATCTTCTGAACCGGGGCAGAGTGGGTCTGTAGTGCCGCTACCAGCGCATGACCGGTCTCATGGTAAGCTACCATCTTCTTCTCTTCATCTGTAAGAATTGCATTTTTCTTTTCATATCCTGCAAATACCACTTCAATGCTTTCTTCAAGGTCCCGCTGAGAAACGGCCTTACGATTTTCACGAACAGCACGCAGGGCACCTTCATTGATGATATTTGCCAGCTCCGCACCGCTGGCACCACTGGCCATACGGGCAATTGCGTTATAGTCGATATCCGGCTCGGTTTTCACTTTCGCCGCATGAACCTTGAGAATATCCTCCCGGCCCTTAAGATCCGGCAGTTCCACCGGTACGCGGCGATCGAAGCGACCTGGGCGCAATAACGCGGGGTCCAGGTTTTCCGGACGGTTGGTGGCAGCGAGAATAACCACACCGTTGTTGCTGTCAAAACCATCCATTTCGGTTAACAGCTGATTGAGAGTCTGTTCACGCTCATCATTTCCACCGAAGTTTCCGGCTGTGCGTTTACCGCCAATCGCGTCGATTTCATCAATGAATACAATACATGGAGCTTTTTCCTTTGCCTGACGGAACAGGTCACGCACCTTGGAGGCACCCATACCGACAAACATTTCTACGAATTCCGATCCACTGATGGAGAAGAAGGGAACATTCGATTCACCAGCGACTGCCTTGGCAAGCATGGTCTTTCCGGTTCCCGGAGGACCGACAAGCAGAATTCCCTTGGGCATGGATGCGCCGATGTCACTGTAGCGGCTGGGGTCATGAAGGTAAGTCACAATCTCCTGAAGAGATTCCTTGGCTTCATCTTCACCTGCCACATCCTTGAAGAGTATTCCCGTTGTGGATTTGATATAAACACGGGCATTGGACTTTCCCATATTGAACATCAGGGAGTTTCCGCCTTCCTTGTTCATATAGCGTCTCATCAGCAGCTGTCCCATCGCATAGAAAAATAACAGAGGCAATACCCATGACAACAGCAGGCTGATCCAGGGAGATGTCGGCTGCTGAATAGTGGAGGAGAACTCTGCGCCCGATTCATAAAGACGCTCTGTCAGTCCCGGGTCATCCATGATTCCGGTTTTGTATATCTCATCCTCATTGTTTTTCAATGTATAGAGAATCTGATTCTCTTCTACCTGAACTTCCTTGATCAGCTGATCCTGTGTCGCCTTCATGAAGGTGCCATAATCCACTTCTGTTACCTGCGCTTTATTCATGGCAGGAACAGCAAATAAATTCAGCAGCGCCAGCACCAACATGACGACCGCATAATAATAGATCAGCGGTTTTTTTGGTTTGTTTATCTGATCCATAAACACTTCCTTCTTTCCTGCAGAGAAGATCTCTGCACTGGTGTCAGTTTAGCACACTCGGTATGAGAGTGCTAAATCACATGCACTTTCACACACAAATCACATTTTTGTTGTGTTTGGACAGGGCGCGTGCTAGTATACTTAGGAAATCTTTAAATCGGCACAGCGATGCCGGCAAGATGAACATCGTGATAAGCATTTCAGGTATATTCGACGGGGATCTTGCGGGTAAAGCAGGATCCCTTTTCTGAAGATTTCGAAGGAGGATAGAATTATGAAGCTTATGTATGACGTGGAGGATCGGCCACAGACGTCACAGACACTGATCTTTGCCTTCCAGCAGATGATCGCGATCATGGCTGCGACACTGCTTGTTCCGATGCTGATGAGCAGTTTTGCGACCGGCACCGGAGACACACTTTCGTTTGACCCGGCAGCGGCGCTGTTTGGCGCAGGTATCGGTTCGCTGGTGTACATCTTCTTTACACAGCGTAAGAGCCCGGTATTCCTGGGAAGTTCCTTCACATTCCTTGGCGCATATGCGGCAGTACTCGGTCAGAACTATGGGTACTGGGGCGTAATCCTTGGAATTCTGTTTGCGGGACTTGTCTATGTCATTATGGCGCTTGTGATCCGTGCGGTTGGAAGTGAGTGGGTAAACAAACTGATGCCGGCAGTCATCATTGGCCCCATCGTCGCATTAATCGGACTTTCTCTTTCCGGAACCGCCACATCCTGGATGGCTACCAATGGCGGAGCGAATTACAGTCTTGTGACAATCCTTGTCGGAACCATTACCTTCCTTTCCATCGTTGCGGCTTCCATCTATGGTGGTAAAACCGTAAAGCTGATTCCCTTCGTAGTAGGAATCGGAGTTGGCTTCCTGGTAGCACTGGTCCTGACACTCATCGGAAATGCGGCAGGCATTGAAGCTCTTAAGATCATGGATTTCTCATTCCTTCAGAGTGCATTCTCTCCGTTTACACTTGGCTCCATTATTCGAGTTCCGCAGTTCACCATCATCAAGGCAATTCAGTCCAATACACTGAGTTCCATCGATGGAGCGGCACTTTCCAACATCGCAATCACCTTCATTCCGATCGCGGTTGTAGAACTGGCTCAACATATTGCGGACCACAAGAACCTGTCTTCGATCATTGAACGTGATCTGATTACGGATCCGGGTCTTGATAAGACACTGCTTGGGGATGGAATTGGCTCGATCATCGGTGGAATCTTCGGTGGTGCCGCAAATACAACCTATGGTGAATCCATCGGTTGTGTAGCGATTACCGGAAACGCATCCATCATCACGATTATTACTGCCGGAATCGGCTGTATGGTACTCTCGTTCTTCACACCGTTTGTGGCTGTGATCAATACAATTCCCAAGTGCGTCATGGGCGGTGCCTGCGTTGCGCTGTATGGATTCATTGCTGTATCCGGTCTGCAGATGTTGAAGAAGGTTGACCTTGGCAACAACAAAAACCTGTTTGTGGTAAGCGCAATCTTCGTTACCGGTATCGGTGGTCTTACACTTGAATTTGGTACGAACAATACAACCGGCGGTTCACTGCTTACTATCACTGCACTTGCGACCGCATTAATTCTCGGTATTATCACAAATCTTGTGGTAAACGGCGGAAAGCTTCAGTCAGATGAGGAAGTAGATGGCATTACCGCTCATGTTAAGAGTATGAGTGAAGCGAAGTTCGAAGATACCAATTCCAAAAAGAAAAAGAAGTAAGTAAATGAAAAGCAGAAGGGGAAGTGATTGATTCTCCTTCTGCTTTAATAAATGTTACACAGGCCATTCGTCTTCTTCGGTATAGACGGGGATATGATGCGCTAATAACAGTTCTGTTGTGACACCGTTGCCGGGAATCTTAGCTCCGGTAAAGGTGCCGTCATATATGATGCCTTTCCCGCAGGAAGGACTCTTTGCCTTGAGAATAGCGAAGTCCACCTGAGCGATCAGAGCAGTTTCCAGTGCGGCTTCCGCACCTTTGACAAACTGTTTTGTCACATTGCGGCCACCGCTGGACATCACTTTGTCTCCAACGCGTTCGCTTGGTTTACGGGGGGTTCGAAGGCCTCCCATCTGTTCCGGGCATACCGGAATCAGGGTGTGCTCCTTCTGAAGATCAAGCAGACGCTGGCACTTGCAGTTATCTCCCTTATATCGGCAGTCGAATCCAAGCAGACATCCGCTCACAAGTATTCTGGCCATGACAGTTCTCCTTTATGTTCCTATTATAGGACCCGGGCGGAGAAAGAACACGGATAATCTTGGCTGGAAAACATAAATGAATAGTAGAATTAGAAAAAAGATGAGGTAAGAGACATGGAAGACTTTATGAAAAACGTAACCGTATTTGATCATCCGCTGATTGCCCACAAGGTAACACATCTCTGTGATGTGAATACCGGATCCAAGGAGTTTGGAGAACTGGTCAATGAGATCGCTTCCCTGATGGGATATGAAGCGCTGAAAGACCTTCCCTTAAAAGACGTTGAAGTAAAGGCACCCTTAGCGACATTTGACTCTCCGGTGCTTGCGGAAGACTTTACGATTGTCCCGATTTTAAGAGCGGGACTTGGCATGGTGGATGGTCTGCGCATGTTATGTCCCACGGCAAAAGTCGGCCATGTCGGACTGTATCGTGATGAAGAAACACTGCTTCCTAAAACCTATTACTTCAAGCTTCCAGTAGATGTGGCAGATGGTCAGGTGATTATTGTTGATCCGGCACTTGCGACAGGAGGAAGTGTGGATGCGGCGATTGATTTCATCAAGAAGGAAGGCTGCACACGCATTAAAGTAATGTGCATTTTCGCTTCTGAAGTCGGTGTGCGGATGTTAGCAGAGCGGCATCCGGATGTTCCGATCTACTGTGCCCGCTATATTGAGGGAGAGCTGGATGAACACGGCTATATTCCTACCGCTGCAGGTGATGCGGGTGATCGCATTAACGGAACGGTCAGCTATAAGCCGAAAGCAGAATGACAAACACGATGGAGATTACTCCCCAGGTATGTGAGGCAGTGCGGCGTGCGGCAGCCATACTGGAAGGGCGGCCAGAACAGGTCATTCAGAAAGGAAACAACTCCAACTACGTAACTGATGCGGACCTCAGGGTTCAACAGTCACTTGAGCATGATCTGACGGCGCTGATTCCGGGCAGTGTTGTGCTTGGGGAAGAAAACAAGGTTTGGAACCATGATAGTTCGTACGCATGGATTGTTGACCCGATTGACGGAACTTCCAATTTTATACGAGATCTAGGGGCATCCTGTATTTCAGTGGCACTCATGAAAGGGGAAGAACTGATCTCCGGTGTGATTTACAATCCATATCGGAATGAGTTGTTTTATGGTGAAACCGGATGCGGCGCCTGGTTGAATGGCACACGCATTCATGTGTCGGATCGGGACTATGCCCATTCGCATCTCTGTGCCGCAATGAGCCTGTATGATAAGCGGTTTGCGCCGCAGTGCTTCCGTATTATTGAACGGATATATGAACATACGGATGATTTACGAAGATTTGGCTCCGCAGCCATGGAGGTGGCACAGTTAGCAGCGGGACGAGTGGAACTGTATTTTGAAATTCGCATCGCCCCATGGGACGTGGCGGCCGGCGCACTGTTAATTCAGGAAGCAGGAGGGGTTTATGAATGCCTGTATGATAAGGGAATGCAGGCGGACAAAATGTTTCCGTTTATAGCCGCAAATAGCCCAGAGAACTTCGAACAGCTAAGAAGAATTGTCACAGAAGAACTCCCTGTGATTCCATATCCGCAGAATCTTGTGCTTTAAAAAAACGCATCACAAAGCAGTAAATGCATGAATTACCTCGGATCGGTTCTATGTATGGATCGACCATGATAACAAAGTAAAGCCAGTGCCTTTCATTACAGATTTGTATGATAGGAACTGGCTTTGATTATTTGCCGCTATTCTTTGAATGCCTATAAATGAAGATCATTTATAGATCTCAAAATTATGGAGAAGTACGATATACAGCACATCGAAGATACAGCAGATCAACCCCATAATACAGATGTAGGGATTAAAATCCCAGACAACAGTCATCAGTATGGTTGGGGCCAGAGTGCCAATCCATTTTGCAACAGCGATTACGGGAGATTGCCCACGGGTGCTGTTTCTGCGAAATAACATCACTACAAACAGGATGGACATCGCAGCGTTCTGCGCAAAGGCGGAATACTGTGCCGCAGGCAGTGCATCAAACGACAGGAAGAATGCCAGCTGTAACAGTACGCAGGTCGCAAAGGACAACAGCGAGAATGGCACAAAGTATTTCCTTGTATTCTGCGGGAACTCCTTCTTTCCGAATTTGAAGTAGGTATATACGATAACCGCGTCCAGACACATCCATACCAGGTTCACAATTGCCTGGAGCTGAACGCTTTCTAAAAGGTCATGAATCGTATAAATTGTCTCCCACGCAATATTCAATCCTAATGCATACAGCGGCATTGCGTAGGTTTTATCACGGAATCCGACTCTGATACATTCGATATAAACGATGGACCATGCAATTCCGCTCACAAGCTGTAAAAATGCTTCCATAACTCCTCCTTGACACGTGTCAGTCTTGTTGTAAAATAGCTAAAAAGTCTGACGTGTGTCAATGTATTGTCATAAAGTCAGACATAAATCGTATTCTGTAAGACTTTCGGAGGTGAAAATGTATCAGGGAACCAATCCGTCGGCGCTCCGTTCGCGGGCGTGGATTACCGAAGCTCTGATGGAGCTTCTTAAGACGAAGACATATCAGGAAATTACGGTAAAGGACATCTGTCGTAAAGCTGATCTTTCAAGACAGACGTTTTATCAGATTTTTGAATCAAAGGATGAAGTGATGATCTTTCAATTCAGTGAATTGTTTTCACAGTTTAGAGAATCAGGGAAGGCGTTCAGTGAAGTGACATTAAAGGAGCTTTCCATCCGCTTCTATGAATTCTTTCAGACACATCAGGAGTTTCTTGGTGTTCTGATCGAAAATAATATGTCATATCTTCTGGAACAGGAATTTGAACGGTATCTTCCTCAGATTGATCTGTTCCGCCGCATCAATGAAACAGAACCATATCCGGATTACTCCATTTCCTACCTTGCGGGAGCGTTATCCCGGATATTGATTCACTGGTATGAAAAGGGGTTGGATCTTCCTTCGGAAGTGCTTGGATCGCTTACCGAACAAATCGTTTCAGGCAGCGCGTTCCAGAACTATCAGTAATGAAAACGATGCCCGCAGGCATCGCATTATTCACCCCAGAGAATGGGAACAGATATTGAGGAGGCTGATGTTTCTTCTTCCACATAACTCCGCATGGCAGCAGGGAATGGGGAGGGAATATTCAGAAAACTTGATACCCTCTCATAAAACCTTACTAACGCAATGGAACCAAAGGACTCATCAAAGTCAGCAGGATCTTCTTTCAGAAATTGAAGGTCCTGTTTTAACATGATGCGAAGGGATTCCGGAATGGAATCAAACGGGCGTTCTGCTTCACTCAGGTGGAGCTGTTCTACCAGTGTTTTCGCTTCCGGTAACAGAGCGCTCAACGAACGAATGAAGTATTTCAGTTCTCCGTTGGCTAATGCAAGGGCATTTTCCTCACCAGGAATAGTTTCGTCAAGGAAGAGAAACCCTCCCTGAATGTATTCCCACGATTCTGCCAGTTTTTTAATTTCAAGACTCATCATAATGTGTTTCTCCGATAACTATACTAGCATGTACTGCACGATTGGATGAATGGAAACCAGATGAATTTCAATACAAAACGCTGTTTCAAAAACCCCCAACTGAATAACTCGTTTGGCCTGTTGCGTACGGCGTAATGACTAAGAGAAGCACAGTATGAGTATCAGGGAAGAAAGATTACTCTGCCCAATTGATGGGTATCGACCTCAATGTAAGAATCAAACGTACTGTGCACTTTTTCTGGCACTTTTATAAGAATTGAGGTTCTTTTAGAAAAATTCAAAAATAAAGAAAAACCGCATGGTTATGCGGTCTATGAGTGATCGGGATGACAGGATTTGAACCTGCGACCACTTCGTCCCTAACGAAGTGCGCTACCAAGCTGCGCTACATCCCGGCGCTGCGTTTCAAATTATAAAATGAAACCCCGTTTCCTGCAACCGAAAACATTTCAGTCAAGCAGATCGGTCAGACTGACACTGAGGAGTTCCAGAATGTTTCGGGCAACTTCATGGGTGTCTTTGGTATTTTCTTTGCGGAATACATACTCACGGATATGGAATGCCAGGCTTTCCGCATAATACCTTCCAAGGAATTCATTTGTATACTGCTCAATCACTGCCGGACGTCGGTGATCCACAAAATACTCTGTCAACGACCTGGCCAGGTTCATGCGTACCATATCCTCAAAGCTGTTCTGACCGACAACCGAATAGGCGACACGATAAAACTCACGATTCTCGTCAATCGTAGCCAGAATGTCCCTGACAATCTCGGCTGAATCATGAGATGTTGAGTTCTTCAGAATACGTTCAAAGTCCAGTCTGACAATGGTATTCAGACAGTCATATTTATCTTCAAAATAGTTGTAGAAGGTTGCCCGTATGACTCCAGCCTGATCACAGATCTGTTTGATGGTTATCTTTTCAAACAGTTGTCTTAACATCAATTTCCGAAGGCTCTCACACAGGTAGAACCTCATCATTTCCTTATGGCTTTCCATGGCTCACCTTCAGAACTTAGGAACGATGACATAGATGTTTAAAAGATAGATGCTGAACAGAATCATAAGCGCTCCGCTGCTGATTCCGACAACCCTTGCCAGGATAGGACCTTGATGGTATCCCACCTGGAGTGCTGCCAAGGTACAGATGAACGTGATGCTCATCATTGTAATGACACCGATAGATAAGGAAATACCGATCAGGAAACAACCAGATCCGATCAGCAGGGTAGGAACGGAAGAGCGGACAGCCAGACGAAGGCAGTTAATTTCATTGAAGTCTCGATCCAGCTTTTCTTCAGCTTTTCGTGAGAAGAATGACCGGGTAATGATGTATATTCCTAACGCAAATACAATCATGCATGCGGTAAGAATTTCGGTTCTTCGAATCATTAACTCGCGGAATATGACGGAAAGTAAATAGCCGACGATTACAGACAAGCCACTTACGGCAGCGCACAGTAAAGAATAAATAATACTTTTGCGAAGCGTTAATTCCCGCAGAGAGGCTCCTTTAATTAACATGACGACAAAGCCGTCAAGTGAAAAACTCAAAAATAATAACAACACATGGATCAGTTTCATAGTCTTTTACCTGTAAGTAAGCTTTATTTTAAGATAAGTTATTTTCTTCCGAATATACAAACTGAGATATTTGTAAAACATAAAGAAAGGGATCCGCTAGCATTCAGATCCCTTATCTTCAATAGGGGGAAAGAAATATCAATTTCGATTGACACCCTCATATTACCCCATCCTTGTGTAAAAATGATGCGAGTTTTGTGAAAGATTGGCGAAAATTATGTACCATGACGTTAGCAGCATCCATTTTAGCGATCCGTATTTTGTGTATAATAGAACTGCTTTTACGAATAAGTTATAAAAGTAGGTCATTTGTCTGCGTAGCTCAGTTGGATAGAGCGACCGCCTCCTAAGCGGTAGGTCGGGTGTTCGAGTCACCTCGCGGACGCTAGATAACAGTCCGGACACCCGCGTAAATATAGGGTTTCCGGTTTTTTATGTACACCCGACATGGGTGATAGCTATGCGGTGAAAATCCGCTGTGCGGTTGTGGCGACAAGCAGTAAAGCACTAGCCGAAGGCAAGGAGCGCATCGTGAGGTGCGATCTGTAGGAAGCTGGATGTGGGGAAGAAACTAGCCCACGGGCAAAATCCCGAGCCTACGGACACGGAACCGGATATAAGGCTGTAAGTCTGGATGAGTGTCCATGACAACACGAAGTCCAAGTTGCCGAACATGACGAAGCAGTAAATCCGGAGGCTACACGGGAGGAAAGTTATCACACCTTCTTCGGGGAGGTCTCATCGACGTGGAATCGAGGTGAAGAACGTCACGCAGGTAAAGCGCAGTAACAACGAACGATGAGAAGTCAGCAGAAGCCGTAGTAGTGAAGAAGTCCCGTAACGGGGATGGAGTGAAGGGCTGAATAATGAACCAGCTTGAATTTCATGAATGTAGGAAGGGCCCTCAGAATGATCTGTCAGTCACCTCAAGAGGTGTGAAGGTCAGGGAACTTCCGGCGACGGAAAGGAGAAAGTGTATCTGGAAACAATGGAAGACGATCCGTAAGAGATATGAGAGCCTCATCAAACTGGGCATGTCCAAAAGGTGGGCATGGCGATGTGCCAACAGCAGAAAAGGGATCTATGTCATGGGGAAACATCTCGGATGATGGATCCGGAATGATCATCTTAAAAGAAAAGATCTGGTTTTCATGTCAGACCATTACTACAAGAAACATCACACGATTCAGTTACAGTTTGTGGGGATTTGTTTGAGCAGAGATTGAACTACACATTCAATGACAAGGGGCATTGTGGCGGAAATAATGAGTGTTATCTGCCAAGCGTCGTCATGATATGGCATTACAAGACCATGAATTCAGTTTCGTAAAAAAGATGGAAAAATGACAAAACTGCACTTGATTTATCGTTCCGTCTGCTGCATAGTATTTGTGCAGTTACGTCAATTATCAGAAAAAATGACAAAACTGCAAAAGCCAAAAAGCAGAAAGGCGGTGATTGCTATGGCAGAGACGGGAAGAATAGCAAGCTTTCTGATGGATAATCCATCTTTTTCCACAAAGGAATTCGTCGGCATGGTGCGGGAGACACAGGCAGCCTACTCTGACAGAAAGGCATACCGTATGCTGCGGGATCTTCAGGATAATGGAAAAATCATGAAGATTGGACGGGGGAGATACTCGAACATCTCCGTAAAAAGGCAGTACAGATTTGAGGCATCCCCGCAGGTAAAGGAGATCACGCAGCTGATCAGGACGCAGTACCCGCTCGTATCATTTCAGGTGTGGGAGCTGTACCAATGGAATGAATTCGTCAACCACCAGTTGGCGCATAATACGTTCTTTATCGAGGTGGAAAATCCTTTAGAGACCACGATATTCGAATACCTTACTGAACGATATCCTAAAGTTTTGCTGAGTCCGGACACGGAAACCTATTACCGCTACCGGGCGGACGATATGGTTATCGTGCAGCGTCTGATTACCGGTGCGCCTGCGCCGATTCCGGGCACATGTCAGGCGTCTCTGGAAAAGCTTCTTGTGGATATCTTCAGCAAAAAGCTTACCGGACAGCTGATTGAGCGGGCGGAGTACCGCCGGATCTATGAGGATGCCTTTGGAAAATATGCAATTAACGAGTCTGCGCTGTTCCGTTATGCGGGCAGACGGCATCTGGAAGGAGATATCCGCGAATTTATTGATTGTGATACGGATATCCGGCTCAGACTGGAGGAGAGAGCATGATCGACAAGAGAATATACGATTTGGATTATGTGCGCGAGCTGCAGGCAAGATACAAGACGGATCCAGGTCTTTTGGAGAGGGTGTTGTACGCATTTGGGCTCCTGGAGGCATTAGGTGGGAATGAAGTTCACATTCAAGGGCGGCTCCAGTATGATGCTGCTATTGGATCATCCGGTTCGCCTTTCCACTGACATTGATATAATCGTGGATCCGGGAACAGATGTGGATGGATATATAGAGGCGGCAGGGACGATTTTCCCATTTCTGCGGAAGGAGGAAGACATCCGGAAAGGCCGCAACAATATTGAGAAGCGCCACTTCAAGTTCATCTATTTTTCGCCTATTCGGCAGGCAGAGTTCTATATTTTGCTGGACATCGTTTTCATGGAGTCGCCGTATGATCAGGTAGTGACGAAGCCTATTAAAAACGATCTTCTCGCGACAGAGCCGGAAGACCTGACAGTCACCATGCCGACGCTGGAATGCCTTCTGGGAGATAAGCTTACTGCGTTTGCCCCGCATACAACCGGGGTTCCGCTCGGGAAGAAGAAGGAACTGGAGATTGCAAAGCAGCTGTTTGATGTGTCGACTCTTGCGGAGCAGATGCAGGATCAGCTTCAGTTTCGGATGACCTATGATAAAGCAGTGGCAGAAGAGCTAGCCTTTCGGGGTATAGGGCAAACCAGGGAGGATGTCTTGCGTGATACCATCCGGGCCTGTGTCAGTATTATCAGTCGCGGAGCATTTGATGAAGGGGATTATGCGGAATACATGAAAGGAATCCGCGCTCTTACGGATCATATTCTGGGCAGAAAATTTACTCCTGAAGTAGCCGCCGAGAAAGCCTGTTCCGTAATGTGCCTCGCTGCCAGCGTACTTACCCGGACGGACTATCCGAGGATTGGCGATCCGGCAGAATATGCGAGGGCTCGCCTTGCTGGAGGACAGTATAAGCGCCTGGCATATATCAGAAAGCGGAATCTCGAGGCCTACGGGTATCTTGTGGAGGCTACGAAAATGCTTGAAACCATATGAAAGATTGAGAATATAAAGGTCAATGATGCCCAGGAAATGCCCAAGAACGCCCAAGAAAGCGCTTTGGATAATCCGCAATCCGCGTATGACCAGCCATCATTTATTGGCAAAATCCGAGAAGCTGAGCCGTAGAAAAGCTGGAAAATCAGGGACTTCTAAATTTCAGACATCTCATGCGAGTACGAAATTAGGGCTACTCCTAAGCGGTAGGTCGGGTGTTCGAGTCACCTCGCGGACGCTGGAAATACCGCAGAAGATCAAGGTTTCTTGGTTTTCTGCTTTTTTTCATCTCTACATAAAATACCATCGATTTCTGTTAACCAGCTAAAACCGCAGGCCAGAAGTTCGATGCCTTCTGCCTTTGTCAGCCAGTTAACGTGTTAGGAAAAAATCATCGATTTGATAACACGAGCAAAGATTCCTCAATTTTTCCTGCTGACAATAATGCGATTGCATGAGTTCAATGCCGCTACAGGAAGTAACATCTGGTCATCACCAATGCATCTGGAGAAGATAGCTCCGATGCCGCACTGCTGCGAATTAGAAGAGATCATTTATCGGAAATAATCGGAAATTTGTGAGAAATAATTTCCGATAAATTGCACATTATTTCCGATAATTGTTATGATATTTCTGAACGGAGAAATGATTTATGGATAAATACATAGGGACGACAGAAGCTGCAAAGCTTTTGGGTATGACTGGTCGACGGGTTGTTGGACTTTGTGGAGAAGGAAAGTTTTCTGGAGTAATTCGCTCAGGCAGAAACTGGAAGATTCCAGTCGAATCAGTAAAACAATATATGACAGATATGGGAATCTCGGGGATGGAGGGATTTGAGGTAGACGCTCAGAACCTTCTTCCGGTTGCGATTGGAAATACATCATATATTGAAGTATCCAGCGAATGCTATTATGTGGACAAAACACTTCTGATACGGGATCTGATTGATGACCATAATATGGTGACTCTGTTTACTCGTCCGCGTCGTTTTGGTAAAACACTTGCGATTAATACGATCAAGACATTCTTTGAAAAAACTGAGGAGGATACATCTCGGTATTTTGCGGATAAGAAGATCTGGCGGTGTGGGGAGAAGTACCAAGCCATGCAGGGAAAGTATCCAGTAATCATGCTCACGTTCAAAGATGTTAAATACAACTCTTGGGAAGAATCCATGGAAGCGATTCGATTGGTCGTTAAAGATGAATATAAACGTCATTTGGAATTGTTCCAAAGTACGGCTCTGGATGCTGATACAAAAAAATATATGGAAAGGATGGAGAATGGAATCTTAAGCGGTGTAGAACTGCAGCGCTCCCTGTTGAACCTTGCACATATGCTTTCGATTCATCATGGATCCAAAGTAGTAATCCTGATTGATGAATATGATACGCCAATCCAGCAGGGCTATTCCCATGGCTTTTATGAAGAAGTGATTTCCTTTATGCGTAATTTTCTCTCCGGTGGTCTTAAGGATAATGCGGATCTGGCATTTGGTGTTCTAACAGGAATTATGCGAGTTTCCAAAGAAAATTTGTTCAGTGGCCTGAATAATCCAATGGTAAACACCGTACTTGATAACAAGTACAGCGAATATTTTGGGTTTACAGAAGATGAAGTAAGGCAAATGGCTTCTTACTACGATAAATCTGAGATGATGGATGAAATCCGAGTCGGGTATGATGGATATCATTTCGGAAATACGAAAATCTATAATCCCTGGTCTGTAACTAATTACTTCGCTTCAGGATGTCAGGCAAAGCCTTACTGGGCAACTACCAGTGATAATGAGATTATCCGGGACATCCTGACTGATCTTACACCAGAGATTTCGGATGACTTAACAAAAGTCATACAGGGGGAACCGATTCACGCATCACTGGATATGGAGGTTGTTTATCCTCGAATGACGGATGGTAATGACACGATCTTCAGTTTTCTGCTTCTGGCAGGATACCTGACAACTGTAGGGAAACCAGAAGAAACGGAGATCGGGACATTCGCGACTCTTCGTCTTCCAAATGCTGAAATCAAACGTATTTACAATACGGAAATTCTTAGTTGGATTCGTACCAGACAGCACGGGACTATTATTTCTGAGATTGAAAAAGCTGTTTATCTAAGTGATGCAAGACGATTGCAGGAAGCACTCAGAAAATATATGATCACCAGCATTTCCTTTTATGATAGCGGAACAGAAGGGTTTTATCATGGGATGGTACTTGGATTAGTGGCCAGTCTTTCTTCAAAGTATTACATACGTTCTAACAGAGAATCTGGTGAAGGAAGTTTTGATCTCCAGCTTGAGCCTAAGGATAAGGTGCTTCCCGGCATTTTGATGGAGTTCAAGGCTTCATCTGCAGCTGAGAAAGATAAACTATCTGAATTGGCGGAAGAAGCGCTTATTCAAACGGAAGATAAAAACTATAAGAGAGATTTGGAAGAACGCGGCGTAGGTGACATTGTGAACTATGGCATCGCTTTCTCTGGAAAGAATGTCGAGGTAAAGATTGCGCGAAAAGATAATTGACGTGATGGAGATATGAAGATGCAGAAAATTATCAGAAACAGAATAAAATGCAATTCCTGTGGGGCTGTTATCGAGAGCAGAACGGTTCATGAATTCGTACAATGCCCCTGCGGACGAGTATATGTAGATGGTGGCCTCGACTATCTCAGACGAGGTTATAAAGATGGACCAGATGATTACATTGAGATGGCAGAAGTGAAGAAACTGGATCTGAAATAAAAGGATTTGTGGTTATGGAGTTGTGAAGCTCTTGCGAATACTTCGATGCTTTTCGTATGAATAATCAATACTGCATGGCCACAGGAATTATCTTTTACATCATTCAACCTTTATCATTCGGTAACCAATACCTACATGTGTCTGGATGAATTCGGGAGAATGAGGATCTGACTCAAGCTTCTTTCTAAGCGAAACCATAAACACCCTAAGAGAAGCAATGTCATTATCCCAGCTCCGTCCCCATATATGTTGTGTTATATATGTGTGGGTCAGCACTTTCCCGGTGTTTTTGGCAAGAAGGCATAGCAGTTTGAATTCGATCGGGGTGAGTTTTAACTCTTTGTTATTCAAAAATGCACATCCAGCCGGATAATCTATTTTCAGATTCCCATTTGTATAGGTAGAGCTATCAGCGTTGCTGTCGGTGTTTTGCATGGAAAGACGCCGTACTGTAACACGAAGACGTGCCAGTAATTCTTCAACTGAAAATGGCTTTGTCAGATAATCATCTGCACCTGCATCCAGCGCAGTGATTTTATCGTCGTCTTCACTTCGTGCGCTGATTACTATAATCGGCATATTTGACCAGCTCCTAATCTGCCTTATTACCTCAACGCCATCCATATCGGGTAAGCCCAGATCCAGGAATACGACATCGGGATTATGCGATGAGGCCATCATGACCGCATCCGTCCCGGATGGTGCCGTTAAATACTTATAATCATGCGTTTTCAAGGTTGTACTGATCAGGTTGCGGACAGGTACATCGTCCTCAACAATGAGAATTACAGGCTTATTCATTAATTGCTACCTCTTCTGCGGGTATAGAGACAGTAAACCAGCATCCAGTAGGATGATTGGCCTTCAAGGTTATTCTTCCATCATGGGCTTCGACTATGGATTTGCATAAAGCCAGACCCAGTCCGATTCCTCTTCTTCCGTCAGAGATACTATTCTGTCCGGTATAAAACATCTCGAACATGTGCGGTTTCAAATCATCTGCGATACCAGGTCCATCATCAATGATATGAACATTAATGAAGTTATCAACTTTTTCACTTACGATTCTAATCTCAGAGCCGGATTGTGTGTTTTTAATGGCGTTGTTAACCAGATTGATCAGCACCTGAGTAATCAGGCGCGCATCCATTCTTGCGATTAGAACATCACTGCTTGGCTGAATTACGATGTGGTGTTGATCAGCTTTTTTATCCACATGATGCAAAGATTCTTCAATGACATCATTCACAACTTCCAGAGATAGATGAAGATCCATCTTTCCGTTTTCAATTCTGGAGATAGAAAGCAGGTTTTCAACAAGATCGATCAGCCATTCTGAGTCGTCATAGATATCGGAGAAGATCTGCTTTAATGTATCTGTATCCAATTGCTCATAATGGGTCAGAAGATTACTTGCATTCCCGGATATTGAGGTTAAAGGAGTGCGTATATCATGAGAGATTGAACGAAGGAGATTAGAGCGAAGTTGTTCATTGCGCATTGCGATTGCGGCCTGCTTTTTTTCTTCTGCATTTGTAAGACCTTCTGCCGCCAGAGCACATTCTCCTACAATAGATGAAAATACGCTGTACTCAAATGCTTCCAGACGCTCATCATTCAAGTAAATCGAGATGACGCCATAGCAATTTCCATTGATGCAGATAGGATAGTATAAGAACTTCGCGTCTTCATAAATTTCCGTATGAGCACCAGCAGCTGATTGATTGGTAAAGACCCATTCCGCAATCTCACTGAAGTTTTCATCTTTCCGATACCTTTTAGAAGAGTCGGGAACATTGCTCAATTCTATCGTGTCACCAAGTTTCTTGTTTTTGGCCAGAGCAAAGACAACGACATCACGGTTTAATAACGTTTTCACCTGATGTGCTGTGATGAGGATAACATCATCGGTGCTGTCAGCCTTTTGCAGTAACTGATTTGTGTCGAAAAGAACTTTGGCACGGAACGCTTCATGAGAAGACTGCCGGGCGCTTTCTTTCAATTTGTTTGCCAGGGTTCCTGTGATCAGCGAAGAAATAAGCATAATGGCAAAGGTGACCGCATATTCTGGCTCATACGTATGGAAGCTGAATCTCGGCTCTATGAAAAACCAGTTAAACAGCAGGACGCTGGCCAGCGAACTAATAATGCTGTAAATCGGGCTCACTGTAAGAACTGCGATTATCAGTACACCTAAAATTAGAACTGTAATGTTATTTGCTTCTGAGAAGCCAAGAAGTGTGAATAAAAGGCTGATGCCTGCAGAAGTGGCCAGTAGCACAAGTGTTATAAAAGAATCTCTCCATGTTGGCTGAATCTGGCTTGTCATTCGCAGTTTCTTATTATGATTCTGTATATCCGCTGAAGAATCAGGAATGATATATACATCAACATCTGGTGCATTCAGAATAATCTGCTCTGTCAAAGGCGATTTGCTCCAGAAATGTCGTTTTTCCGCACCGCTTCGTCCCACTACGATCTTTGTAGTGCTGGAAATTCTGGCATACTCTGCAATCTGAACGGGGACGTTATCTCCAACAATTGTGACAATCGCTGCTCCATTCTGCTCAGCAAATGCCATATTATTTTGAAGGCAGACTTCATCATGTTCAGAAAGCTTATCGTAGTTCACTGGTTTCACGTAGATAGCTGAGAATGCTGCATGAAACGCTTCGGCCATTCTGGCAGCGGCATCAATAACCTTCTGATTTGAAGGAGAAGAAGAAAGACACACCAGAATTCGTTCATTGTTATCTAATTCACTCTTCATCGCTTCATTCCTTTCGTTCTTCTTTTATGATCATCTATTATCTGGACTCTGATTCAATTACATAGCCTGATTCTTTCAGCGTTTCAATGACACGGGAATCAATTGGCGAACAAATTATAAGTATGCATTCATCATGTTTGGTCAAAGTGTGTACTATACGATTGACTTTTCGTAATGCTGCATCTGAGCTGCGATCATTAATCATAAATTGATACATCTTTTTATCTGATGATAGAGGATGATGGTGGATAGAATTATCATCCATGAATTTCCCAATCCGATCCACAACATAATAGCCGAGGAAAAATGGGGCAAGTATAAGTAATACTAATAACAGTTTTTCTGCCATGCCAACTCACCTCCGAAATAAAATGAGCGAAAACTAAATTTCAAAGTACTTCTGTAAGACGTTCCGTTCCCCGAGTACAAGCATGCTCATGTATTCATACAGAATCGTTCCGGGTGTTACAGATAAATTCATCTTCCCATTTTCTTTTACTGCAAGAATAGTGATTCCATGACGTTTTCGAATGTCAATCTGACCGATGGATTTTCCGATCCACTCCTTCGGCACAGAGACTTCATAAATTGCGTGGTCATTGTCGAGATTGATGTAATCCAGAATATGATTGGAAGCATAGCGTATTGCTGCCCATTCTGCGATCTGCTTCTCAGGCATGATCACCTCATCTGCACCATTTTTGAGCAGAAATTTTGCCTGAACTTCTCTGTCAGCACGGGATACTACAAACTTGCCACCCAGTTCTTTCAGCAAAGAAGTGGTTTCCAGTGAGCTTTGAAAATCACTGCCTATGGTGATAATGCATACATCAAAATTGTTGATGCCAAGGGAACGAAGAAATGCCTCATTCGTACTGTCACCAATCTGGGCATCTGTGACAACCGGGAGGATTGCGTTGATTCGCTCCTCATCCCGGTCAACCGCCAGAACCTGGTGCCCAAGTTTACTGAGTTTATTTGCCAGCATGGTTCCAAAGTTGTTGATTCCAATCAGTAATATAGATTTCATGTTATCTCCTTACCCAACATTTATTTTCTCGATCGGACGATGGGAAACATCCGCATGATTCACATTGATGGCAGCATAAATCAGTGTCAGCCCACCTACACGCCCCAAAAACATCAAAAGAATAAGAATAATGTGGGAAAAAGGGCTGAGTGAAGGCGTGATTCCCAATGACAGACCGACCGTGCCAATTGCAGAAACTGTTTCAAAGAGACAAGCTCCTACCGGAATTGTTTCAACTGTACTGATTACAACTGCACATAAGATCGGTACCGTGATATACATCATGAAGAGTGTGATAGCATGCTTGATTGTGTTGTCTTCAATTCTTCTTCCGAAGAGCTGCACATCCTTTTTCTTCTGAAATACCGAAGATGCAGTTGCGATTAGAACTGCTGCAGTTGTCGTTTTCATACCTCCTGCAGTTGATCCGGGGGAACCACCAATCAGCATCAATGCAATTAGAAGAATCCTTCCTGATCCTGATAGGGAAGAAAGAGAGGCAGTATTAAACCCGGCAGTTCTTGGAGTAACTGCTTGAAACAATGAAAGAAAGAAACGCTCAGAGAATGGCTTCCCTGAATACTCAAATAAAAACAGAAGCAGCACTGGAACAATAATTAGAAAGCCAGTGGTGACAAGAATGACTTTGCTCTGCATCCGATATTTATGAAACTTCAGTTTATTAACAGCGACATCTTCCCAGGTGAGGAATCCAATACCACCCACAATGATTAACAGACAGATCGGTATTATGATGCCAGGGGTTCCTGCATAGGAAGTCAAAGAGGAGAATTCCCCGGTCTTATCTCCCATCAGATCAAAGCCCGCATTGCAGAAGGCGGATACAGAATGGAAAATTGCCATCCATATTCCAGAAACTCCATATCGACTGCAGAAGGTTGGCATCATCAGAAGTGCTCCAATGACTTCGATGATCAGGGAAATCCTGAAAATAAATCCAGTCATCCTAACAACTCCACCTATCTGGTGAGCAGAGAAGCTGTCCTGCAGCATGTTACGCTGTAACAGTGAGATCTTTCTTCCGGAAATCATTGTGATAAATGCCGCAACAGATACGATACCAAGACCACCAATCAGTATCAGAGTCAGGATGACTGCCTGGCCAAACCCTGACCAATACGAAGCGGTATCCTTTACAATTAGTCCTGTGACACAGACTGCGGATGTTGAAGTGAATAGTGCGTCTTCAAGCGAAGCACCATAACCACCCTTAACAGATATTGGAAGCATAAGAAGTATGGTTCCGATCAGGATCAGTCCAAGAAATCCTGCGATGATGATCTGGAAGGAAGATAGTCTTTTACCTGGAAACTGCATAGCTTTATGTCTGCTCCCTTACATTGATGCAGAAGTATCGTATTGTCCGATTCGCAAAGACGACATTAAGATGTCACATAATGGAATTAAGATTGAATAAAGATTACTTCACCTGAAAGAAATGGATTTCTTGATGGATTCAAAAGAAGAAGCGAATACAGTTACAGAAATAATCTGTTGAAATAGCGATGCACTGCAGTGATGAGGACAGGGGTTACAGTTGAAAACAGGGGGAATTTATTGTATATATGAGAAGCGGATTTTTTAAAGAAAATCTCGTTGGAATGCGCCGATAGCTCAACTGGATAGAGTATTTGACTACGAATCAAAAGGTTGCGGGTTCGACTCCTGCTCGGCGCGCCATAAGAGAAGAGAAAGCCCGCATGGGCTTTTTTTCGGGAATAGAGGATAGTATTATGAGCGATTTTGAACATCAGATTTATGAAGCGGTAAAGAATGCGGTCTCCAGTGTTTATGGGATTGATGCGACGGATGTGCTGGCAGTGGAAACTCCTCGTGATCCAAAGATGGGGGACTACAGTACCAGTATTGCGATGCGTCTGGCAAAACAGCTTCATAAGAAGCCATCGGATATTGCGGAGCCGATTGTTGAAGAACTCAAAAAGACATTTACACAGGCAAAATCCATTGAAATCGCTAATCCTGGATTCATTAACTTCCGTATTTCTGAAGATTCGCTGTCACAGGTGATCAACCGGATTCTTGAGGCTGGTGATTCCTATGGATCCAATGACTCCGGCAAAGGAACAAAGGTGCTTGTTGAATGGGTCAGTGCTAATCCCACTGGTGACCTGCATTGTGGCCATGCGCGTAATGCGGCATGGGGTGACAGTATCTGCCGTCTGATGGAGACAAGCGGCTATGATGTGCTTCGGGAATACTATATTAATGATGCGGGAAACCAGGTGAACATGCTGGGGGAATCCCTGATCGCCAGATACTTTGAGTACTTTGGAAAGGAATATCCGCTTCCGGAAGATGGTTATCATGCGGAAGATGTAAAGAAGATCGCAGAAGAGATTGCGGTGCAGGATGGGGAGCGTTGGCTTGATGCGGATCCATCCGAGCGTCTTGCTTATTTCCGTAAGGAAGGTGTGAACCGTGAGTTGGCGAAGATCGAGAAGGATCTTGAAATGTATCGGGTATCGATGGACTCCTGGATGCATGAGACGTTTTTCTATGAAGATGATTCACGGCGCATTCGGGATTGTCTTTCCCGTATGGAATCCATGGGACTCACCTATGAAAAGGACGGAGCGCTCTGGTTCAAGAGCACGGATTATGGAGATGATAAGGATCGGGTTCTCCGTAAGAGTGATGGAAGTCTGTCTTACCTGACACCGGATATTGCAAACCATGTATACAAGGTGGAGCGTGGTTATCCCAACCTGATTGATCTCTGGGGTGCAGATCATCACAGTTATGTCATCCGTATGAATGCGGCACTGAAAGCACTGGGATATCCTGCGGATACGTTACATGTGGATCTGATTCAGATGGTTCGCCTGGTAGAAAATGGTGAAGAAGTAAAGATGTCCAAGCGTACCGGAAATGCGATTACGATCCGGGAACTCTGTGAGGATGTCGGCGTGGATGCGGCACGTTGGTTCTTTGTCTCAAAGGATGTGGCGACGCATATGGACTTCGATATGTATCTTGCACGTCAGAAAGACAATAACAATCCGGTGTATTACTGTCAGTATGCTTACAGCCGGATTCATTCCATTCTGGAAAAGGCACAGACATTTGAGAAGAAAGATACCTATGACCGCCTGAGTGAAGAGAAGGAACTGCTGCTTCTGAAGATGCTGGGGGATTTCCCGAACCATGTGGCCGAAGCCGCAAGGACACGGAAACCGAATAAGATCACTGATTATGTACTTTCCCTTGTGAAGGTATATCACAGTTATTACAACAGCTGCCGTGTCATCAATAATGATGATCCGGATCTCACCAACCAGCGGCTTGGACTCGTCAAGGCAACCGGCATTACCTTAAAGAATGCACTGGGGCTGCTTGGCGTATCTGCACCAGACAGTATGTAAGAAATAAGGGTCAGCGAACGGCTGGCCTTTTTCATGCTCGAATGTTTTGACACATTTTGAATATTGTCTTCATAAAAGAGTGAACTCACATTAGATTCCCACGTTCCTGAGGTACAATAAAACAGTTATGTTACAGATCAAAGATATCTCAAAGGAGTATCGGACCGGGAACCTCGTACAGAAGGCGCTGGACCATGTATCCCTGAATCTGAGAGATAACGAATTTGTGGCGATTCTTGGACCGAGCGGGTCAGGAAAAACCACGCTTTTGAACGTGATCGGCGGACTTGACCGCTATGACAGCGGTGATCTGATTATTAACGGTGTATCCACCAGAAAATATAAAGACCGTGACTGGGACTCATATCGTAACCATACGATTGGATTTGTATTTCAGAGTTATAACCTGATTCCCCATCAGACGGTTCTGGCAAATGTTGAACTGGCATTGACGATTTCCGGTATTTCGGGAAAGGAACGCCGTGAGCGGGCATTGGAAGCACTGAATAAGGTTGGCCTTGGGGAACAGGCACATAAGAAACCCTCGCAGATGTCCGGTGGGCAGATGCAGAGAGTTGCGATTGCGCGTGCACTTGTGAATGATCCGGACATTTTATTAGCAGATGAGCCAACCGGCGCATTGGATTCCGAAACCAGCGTACAGGTCATGAATCTTCTCAAGGAAGTAGCCAGTGACCGCCTAGTTGTCATGGTTACACATAACCCGGAGCTGGCGGAAGAATACGCAACCCGTATTGTAAACCTCAAGGATGGAGTCATTCGTTCTGATACGGATCCTTATGTGGTAGACCAGGAGGAAGAAGCCGTACATCGGAATCTGGGCCGTTCTTCGATGTCCTTTTTTACCGCACTTTCCCTGAGCTTTAATAACCTTCGAACCAAGCTTGCCCGGACCATCCTGGTCGCATTTGCAGGGTCGATCGGAATCATCGGAATTGCGATGATCCTTTCCCTGTCCAATGGGGTGAATCAGTATATTAAGGATACAGAAGAAGAAACACTGCTTGGGTATCCGGTAACCATACAAAGCACCAGCTTTGATATCACGTCCATGATGGCGCAGGCGGCAGACAATCAGAAATCGGATGAAGAGCAGACCGATGATGTAAAGGAACGTGCTTTCCTTAACAATATGCTTTCCCGTACCAAATCCAACGATCTGGAAGCGTTGCGGAATTACCTTGAAGATGAAAGCAATATTTATGATTATGCATCGGCGATTGAATACAGTTTTTCTCTTACACCTCATATCTATCGGATTGAGGGGGACTCCTATCGTCAGGTAAACCCGGATAATTCTTTTGCGCCATTAGGGTTTGGCGGTTCTTCTACCAGCTCCATGTTAGCGAGCGCATGGTCAACGGATGTATTCTATTCGCTTCCTGAAAATGAGTCTTTATACATCGATTCCTATGAATTGAAGGCGGGACACTGGCCGCAGAATAACAACGAGTTGGTACTGGTGCTGTTTTCCGATGGAAGTATTACCGACTTCATGTTATATACGCTTGGATTCCGTGATTCGAAAGAACTGGATCAGATGATCGAACAGTTCATGAATGAGGAAGATGTGGATACCAGTATTTCTTCCAGGCACTATGCGTATGAGGATTTCCTTGGAATTAAATTTAAGCTCGTCAACAGTGCGGGTTATTACCGCTATGATGCGGAATATGATATCTGGGTGGATAAGAGCGATGATGAAGACTACATGATGGATCTGATCCAAAGAGGAGAGGATCTGGAAATTGTCGGTGTAGTAAAACGCAAGGAAGATACTGACATTTCCATGTTGTCATCGGGAATCTACTATCCGTATGACATGACATCTCATGTGACAAAGGTTTCCTATTCCAGCATGATCACACAGGAACAGCTGGATGATAAGAACTGGAACGTGTTTACGGGACGTGACTTCAATGATACGGAATCTCCGGATATTGATTTCAATTCCATGTTTGCGATTAATACCGATCTGCTTGGGAATGCATTTCAATTCGATACCAGTAAACTGAGTTTTGACGCATCCATGTTTTCTGATCTTTCGGAACTCGATTTTTCCTCTTCGATGGGGGACAGTTCCTCCTTCAGTATGGATATGTCTTCTCTTCCTGATATGGATCTGGAATCCATTCTCAAAGATATCAATGTTGAAATAGATTACGAAGAAGCCGGAACATTGATTGAAGATGTGTTCACTTCTTATACAGAATATGCAAAAAAGGATCCGGCAACGGATTTCACACAGTTTCCTGATGCACTGAGAAGTTTTCTCAGTGAGTCAAGTACACAGACATTCCTGCAGAATCAGATCCAGCAAATGATTGAGCAGGGTGGTTATGTAACAACGGATACGATTGTCCAGCTCATTACCGAGAAGTACCTTGAGCGCATAGCACAACCAGCACCAGAGGATGAAAGTGATCCGACAGAAGAAGTTATTCCTGAGCCGGAAACTGGAGATGAGGGAGAAGCAGAACCACCTGTTGAAGGGGAAGAAGAGGTTATTACCGAACCGACGCTGCTTGATATGCTCAATGCGTTAACTCCGGAGGATCTTCAGGACATCATCAGCCAATTGGTAAGCCAGCAGGCAGAAGCAGAAATTACCCGGGAAGATATGGAAACGCTAGCGGTGTCTCTTCTTGGGGCATATACCGCCTATGCGCAGGAACGCGGTGATATACCGGATCCGACAAAGCTATCTTCTTCCTTTGAACAGTTCATGACCAATGGCGGAGGAGAAACACTGATCACCAAAGGAATTACCAAAGTGATCAATGTCGATGATCTTCAGAAACAGCTGAGTGGTGCTTTTAATGATATTGGTGGCGCATTTGGTGAAGCGATTACCTCCATGATCACAGAGATGATGGGTGGTATGGTAGATCAGATTACAACCGGAATCACTTCATCCATGGAAAAGGCCATGACACAGTTGGCAGAGCAGCTGCCGGAAGCGATTCATTTCGATACCGGGGTGTTTGCGAGAGCATTCTCCATGACAATCGATCCTGATGACATGCAGGATCTGATCATGTCCATGATGTCATCGGCACAATATACCTATGACGGAAATCTCAGAAAGCTTGGATACATTGACATGAATAAGCCATCTTCCATCTCTATCTATCCAAGAGACTTTGAAGGGAAGGCGGAAGTCATCCGGATTCTCGATGAGTACAATGAGCGGATGAAAGTGGAAGATGAAGATAAAGTCATCACATATACTGACCTCGTTGGTACACTGATGTCCTCAGTAACCGATATTGTGGATACCGTATCTTATGTATTGATTGCGTTTGTAGCGATCTCACTCGTGGTTTCTTCCATCATGATTGGTGTTATCACTTATATCAGTGTGCTGGAACGCAGAAAAGAGATTGGTATTCTTCGTGCGATCGGTGCTTCCAAACGTAATATTTCGGAAGTATTCAACGCTGAGACGTTTATTATCGGTCTGCTTGCGGGATTGTTTGGAATTGGAATTACAGAGCTTCTTCTGATTCCTGGAAATTATCTGATACATACGATTGCGGATAACAGTAATGTGAATGCATATCTTCCAATTGAATCAGGACTGATTCTGATCGTTCTCAGTGTCATTCTGACGCTGATTGGCGGTATTATTCCTTCCCGGAAAGCTGCAAAGAGTGACCCAGTCACTGCATTACGCACCGAATAAAGCAGAAAAAAACGGAGCTTGTAATTCCTATCCAGGTCATAAAGACCTGTTTGGAACTGCAGAGCTCCGTTTTCAATTGTTCTGTTTATATGCAATTCCAAAGTCAGCCATGGCATTGATCACTGGCCGCATGGATTCTCCGATGTCACTCAGTGCGTATTCTACGCGCGGAGGAACTTCGGGATAAACCGTGCGTGTAATGATGCCATCAGACTCCATGGAGCGCAGGCTTTCTGTTAATACTTTCTGACTGATACCTTCAAGATCTCTGCGAAGCTCGTTAAACCGCCATGGGCGCTGTAACAGATTTCTGATAATCAACAACTTCCATTTACTTCCAACCAGGGAAACGGTAGTCGCTACCGGGCATTCCGGGAGTTCTTCCTTCTTTTTCATAGCTGTTCTCCTGCCTAATAGTTTCAAAAAGAATATAGCATATGATTTCTCATTCTGCACTAATAATAAACACCATCCATATAGTTACAAAAAGGTGGCTTCTTTCAGAGTACATGAACGCATGCTAGTGTCAATATATCGAACAATGTTTCGGAAAGAAAGGAGAACCATCATGGCATTAAGCAATCTGAACAGCTGGGCATCTGAGGAAAAGGCTCCTGCCGCATGCGGAACTGCATGTGGTGCGGCTGACAAGCCTGCAGAGGCACCTGCGGCCTGTGGTGCAGCAGAAGCACCCGCAGCCTGCGGAGCAGCAGATAAGCCGGAAGAAGCTCCTGCAGCGTGTGGTGCAGCGGAAGCACCTGCGGCTTGCGGTGCGGCAGATAAGTAAGCCCGGAATTATCCTCCGGAACTGATCCGGAGGACTCAGGATTATTCACAGCATTTGTGCTGTTTAAGAAGGTGTTCGCATGAATCCATATTTTGCCTTTCAATGGCACATTACCGATGAGTGTGATCAGCGTTGTAAACACTGTTATATTTATTCTTCTGGTCAGTGTCATAAGATTACATCCATGACCTGGCATGAGATGGAGGAAACCTTTTATAACTGCCTGGATTTCTGTGAGGTATACCATCGAACACCCTACATATATCTGACCGGAGGCGATCCGATTCTCCATACTGACTTCTGGCGGCTTCTTGAACTGTTTCATGAACATCATGTTCCATTTACCATAATGGGAAATCCCTTCCATCTGAATGATCAGGTATGCCGGGAACTGAAGTGGTATGGATGTGAAAAGTATCAGCTTTCCATTGATGGACTTCGGGAAACGCATGATTGGTTTCGCAAACCGGGATCATTTGACTGCACACTTGAAAAGATTGATGTCATCAATCAGGCAGGTATTCGCTCGGTAATCATGACAACTGTTTCTAAAACTAATATGGCAGAGATTCCCGGGATCATTGATGAAGTGGTAAAGGCGGGTGCCAATATCTTTGCGTTTTCAAGATATGTTCCTTCCGGCGGTGATCTCGATGCCAGTATGACTGCCTTAGAGTATCGTGCGGTATTGGAACACTGTGATCGGAAATTCCGGGAGTATGAAGCAGAAGGATGTAATACTTACTTCAGCCGGAAGGATCATCTCTGGACATTATTTGATTATGAAACTGGGAAATTTCGCATCCCGGAATCGGCTCGGGAGGGAATCATTTATGGCGGTTGTAATTGCGGCAACTGTCATATGACCATTCTTCCTACGGGTGATGTCTATGCCTGCCGCAGGGTCGCGGAAAGCAGAGTAGGGTCAGTCTATGAAGACCGCCTTGCGGATGTGTGGGTAACTTCCATGGAGGAATATCGGGAATATGAGCGATTCTCCAAGTGTTCAAGGTGTAAACTTCTCGCCTGGTGCAGGGGATGCCCAGCTGTGGCAAGAGGCACAAACGGAAGCTTTTATGAAGAAGATCCGCAATGCTGGGCAAGCGTGCAGAATGGATTATTGACGGAAGAGAAAGCGGAGGAGCGAATGATATGAAGGCGGTCGTGTTAAACGGAGTGACAGAGGCGAAGGATATTCAACTTTCCGAAGTGCCTGTTCCCTATGTAAAGCCAGGATGGGTTCTGGTTCGGGTAAAGGCATTTGGCCTGAATCATTCCGAACAGATACTTCGTCATGGTGAAATCAATGCGAACTATATCGCAAAACCGATCATTCCAGGAATTGAATGCGTCGGAGAAATTGAGGACCCTTCTGACAGTGGTTTCATCAAGGGGCAGAAAGTAATCGCCATGATGGGAGGTATGGGAAGAAGCTTTAACGGAAGCTATGCGGAATTCGCATTACTGCCAAGACATAATGTATTCAGGATAGATACGGATCTTGACTGGACGTCGCTTGCGGCAGTTCCGGAGACTTACTTTACCGCATGGGGTTCACTCTTTGACTGCCTCCAGCTGAATAAAGAAGATACATTATTGATCCGTGGAGCTACCTGCGCACTTGGCTATGCGGCAATTCAGATCGCAAACGCAGTAGGTTGTCACGTCGTAGCGACAACGCATCGTCAAGCGAAACTCTCACTTCTGGAAGATGCGGATGAAGTGGTTCTGGATAATGGGGGTCTTCCCGGGACACTTCATGGTATTACAAAGGCATTAGATCTCGTTGGGGCAGGAGTAATAAAAGAGACATTGAGGACTGTAGAGAAAGGCGCTATTGTCTGTGATACCGGAGTATTAGGCGGAGCCTCTTCCCTGAATGGGTTTGATCCGATTAAAGATATCCCAAATGGGGTATATCTGACAGGATTTTTCTCCAATTATCCGAATCAGGAAACCGTTGATTCAATGTTCGAATTCTTCCGTAAGAAGGAGCTTGTTCCGCTGTATGGAAAAGCATTTGCGTTTTCAGATATTCAAAGCGCATTGCTTGCGCAGGACAGCGGCAGTGTTAATGGGAAGATTGTTGTGACAGTATAAATAGACAAAGTGAAAAGAACACGGACAGCAGGTGTTCTTTTTGAAAGATATGAGTGATTACTGCAGGACTTCCTGTTCCCTGAAAGCAGAGGGGAGAATTCCATAGTTTTCCTTGAACTTATGGTAGAAGACGGTCTCGGAGGAGAATCCGGTCCGCTCACAGATTTCCTTGATGGAGAGATTCGTGTTTTTAAGTAATTCCTCCGCATGAGTGAAGCGTTTATGAAATACATAATCTTTGAAGTTCATTCCGGTCACTCTTTGAATCTGACGGGAGATATAATCCGGGTGATATCCGTATTTCGTGGAATAATCCTTTAATCTGGCAGTGGCGTAATTCTGGTCGATATCATCCAATATGGTAGATATCGTAAGAAAAGTGCGGCTCTTCTGTGAGGATTCAAATGCGTAGTCACAATTCATCATTTCTACCAGGAGAATCTGCAGGTAGGCCTGAAGCAGCACTTCACCTAACTTGGTTGGTTCAATAAACTCATGAATGATGTTTTCCATGAGTTCGGGAATCCGAGAGTTTTCATTCCCATGAAAAATGACGTAGTTATTCGGATCGGAATTATCCATCAGATAGTCATAAATAAAACGTGAAATCACATTGTTTCCTGCGCGATGATTCAGTACATCATGCATGAGATAGTCTTTTTCAAACATGAGTGTAAGACCGATATCTTCTTCATTCGCGAGATATTGTGAGTGAACAAAGCCGCAGTTCATCATAATCAGGTCATTCTTCTTAAGAGTGAATTCATTCTTCAATGTTTTCATACGTATGGATCCGGAGTACACATACCGGATCGAGAAAAACGATGTATGAATCATTGGCTCTTCCTGGAAACGGGTGCCTTTTTTGAGCCGAAACAACATCTGCCGGGGGCTGGTGTCAATCAACTCTCCAATGTTGTTCGGTGCTCTGTGCAGATCAAAATCAGGCCCAAGAAAAATACTTGGAATATGGTAGACCCCATTGATCAGATATCCCTTTTTCTCCAATAACTGATAAAACGCATTATCTCCGCTATGCGGATGGGTTTGATTCCATTGTTCCTTTTCAGTCAGTGCGTACAGCGCCGCGATCATCTCATCTTTAGTCATCATATTAAAATATCGGATTTTAATAGTATTATACTCGGAATGTAATATTGTTGAAAGCGCTTTATATTCCGATAATAAAGGAGAATTCTGATACATTCCGATTCTGAGTTTCCGGAGATTCAAATCGGTAAATGACAGTTAGTTAAAGGAGACAAGTAACATATGGCTGACAACAGAAAAATTGCGGAAGACATCGTTTCTGCCGTTGGAGGAGTTGAAAACATCAATAGTGCGACTCATTGTATGACACGGCTTCGTCTGAATCTCAAAGATGAAAAGTCCGTAGATGATGAAGTGGTGAAGAAGATTGATGGTGTACTGGGAGTGGTTCATTCCGGTGGGCAGTATCAGGTAATCGTCGGACAGAATGTCCCCAAGGTATATAGCGAAGCAGTTGAACACCTCGGTGTAAAAGGCGGCGGAAGTGTAGAAGAAGAGCCGGAAGTGAAAGACAGAAGTCTGAAGGGAATCTTCTCTTCCATCATGGATTATCTCGCCGGATCTCTTACACCGTTGATTCCAATCCTGATCTCGGCTGCGATGTTCAAGACCGTACTTTCTATCTTTGGCCCGGATATGTTAAATGTGTTCGGTGCAGAAAGTGATATCTACAAACTGCTCGATTTCGTTTATGACGCAGGTTTCTACTTCCTTCCGATCTTTATCGGATATACTGCAGCGAAAAAGATCAACGCTTCCCCGGTACTCGGTATGTTCATGGGAGCGATTCTCATCGCACCGGATCTGATCAATCTTGTGGCGGAAGGCGGATCTTTCCATGTATTCGGAATTCCTGCTGCACTGAATGATTATTCGCAGTCGGTACTCCCGATCATTCTGTCGGTATGGGTTCTGAGCTATGTTGAGAGATTCCTGAAGAAATATATTCCGGATGCTTTATCAACAATCTTCGTACCGTTCCTGACAATTCTGATCATGCTGCCGCTGTCATTATGTGTACTCGCGCCTCTGGGTGCGTTCGTAGGTCAGTATGTGTCAACTGCCCTGATCGCCATCGGAAACAGCACCGGATTTATCGGAATCGCTCTGATCGCTGCTTTGTGGGAGTATCTGGTCATGTCCGGTATGCATATCATCATGGTTGTAACAGTACTCAACATCTATATGACAACGGGATCCGAAGCGATTATCTGGCCGGCAGCACTCTGCGCAACTGCAGCTGTCTTTGGTATGGCACTTGGTGCATTCCTCAAAGTTAAGGATAAGAAAGAAAAATCTCTGTGCTTTGGTTACTTCATTTCTGGAATTATCGGTGGTGTTACCGAACCGGCATTATACGGTATCGGATTCAAATATAAGAAGCCATTCCTTGGATATATGATCGGTGCTGCTGCAGGAGGACTTTATGTCGGACTTACACATGCAGTAATGTATGCGCTTGGCGCAACCAACTTCCTGATGGTGTTAAGTTTTGCGGGCGGAACTGCAGGCAACCTCATCAATGGCTGTATTGGATGCCTGATCTCTCTGGTTGTTGCGGCAATAGCTACCTATGTCATTGGATTTGAAGAAAAATGAATCTGTTGATTCGTGCAGATGATCTCGGCTTTTCTGAAGCAGTAAATCTCGGGATCGCAAAGACAGTAAAGGAAGGTCTGATTCGGAATATCGGTCTTATGACCAATATGCCTTATTCCCAACATGGGTATGATCTGATCAAAGACAATACTGTGAGTCTTGGGCTTCATACGAATATTTCTACCGGGAAACCGCTATTGCCTGCGGAGCAGATTCCTTCAATCTGCGATGAGACGGGGAAATTCAAAAGTTCCAGGGAATACCGCAGTGCGATAGAAGACTTTGTGAATCTGGAAGAGGTAACCGCTGAAATCGAAGCGCAATATGAAGCATTCCGGGCGATCACCGGAAGAGATCCTGATTATTTCGAAGGACATGCGGTGGCCAGTCAGAACTTCTTCCGAGGTCTTGAAACCGTGGCCGAGCGGCATGGACTTCGGTACCTGCCATTTATGATGGGGAGTTCAGTCACATTCGGGGCTGCCAGGTTGTTTGTGGAAATGGATTCCATGAAGCCGGATTATGATCCATATAAGACCCTGGAGAGGATTATTCATACCGAGTATGATGGAATTCCGGTGATGGTATGTCATCCTGGATTCCTGGATGCCTACCTGTTAAGTAATTCCTCACTCACACATGCAAGAGCATATGAAACGGAAATGCTATGTGACCCTGCGAGCGCTGCGTTACTGAAAAAACACGATGTGACATTGGTAACGTATTCGGAAATCTACGAGTAATAATTCATCTGGAGATGAAAAAGCACATGCGTCTGAGATATTGACACATGTGCTTTTAAAATGGAATTTTAAGTGAACTAAAGCGATGTTGTCTTCCATCGTATAGCCGCATTCACCGTATCATGAAGGACCTGGATAACGTTTACCGGATATGTACCAACAGCTGTTTCGTTAGTGACCATCACTGCCGAAGCACCATCCAGTACTGCATTGAAGATATCAGATACTTCTGCTCTGGTCGGGGTTGGCTGAAGAATCATGCTTGTTAACATTTGTGTTACCACAAGAAATGGGATGCCGGCATTCAGACAACTTCTGGCGATGTCTTTCTGTATACCGGGAAGCTCACTCAGCGGAACATCATTTCCAAGATCACCTCTGGCGATGACGATCATGTCGGAACAGGCAATGATTTCATCCAGATGTTCCAGTCCTTCCCGATTTTCAATCTTGGAAAAGATACGAATATCACCAGCCTGAACTTCTTCTAACTGAGCACGCACCTGATGAATATCATCCGCATTTCTAACAAATGGCTGCATCACTGCAGTTACCCCATATGCCTTGGCAGAAGCCAGGTTGTTTCGGTCAGTTTCTGTGAGTGCTGGCATGGGAACGGAGGTTCCAACAATCTTAATGCTTTTGCGGGAAGAAAGTGTTCCGCCATGGATCACGGTAAATGCATGATCTTCGTACCGAAGGAGCAGTTTCCCATCGTCAAGCAGCACATCATCTTTTTCAGTAAGACAGCGGATGACTTCCGTGGGAAGCTTTAATGATTCTATTGAAATACGGGATCCCTCCTGAAGGATAAGTGGAGAAGAAAATGTCCCAACACGAAGCTCCGGCCCTTGAAGATCAATCAACAGCTCCGCTTTTTTATCAGCACGCGAAGCGGCACGATGAAATTGTTCGATCATTGCTGCGCTTTCATTTAATCCCGCATGGGATAGGTTTAATCGCATGCCGATCATCCCCGCCTGAAACATTTCATAAAGAATATCTTCATCCTGACAGGCAGGACCCAGTGTTCCGAATAGTTCAATCATATGTTCATGATAGCAGAAGAAAAGGAATCCGTTTCCGAATTCCTTTAACTGAAATATACGTAGGGATCTTCCATCGGCGGATAGAATTGAATTCTGGTTGCGTAGAGGACGACGGTCTTTTCTCCGCCTTCCATATCCACAAGCCGGAAGTCACCTTCAACTTCCACCCAATCACCAAGTTTCATCTGATCGATGCGTACACCGGTAACGGTGATTCCGCAAAGACTGGTGTCAGCACTGCAGCAAACCATGGCCTGGCGCCCAAGAATGAACGATATATCATAGCCGGGAATGCGTTGGGAATAAATCCCGCGGAGGATGACGTGTTTGTCGGCATATTTTGTCGGATCTTCCATACAATCCATATACCAGAGTCCATAATCATCATCCTTGATGTCCAGCACCTCTGCGTTTAGATCGAAGGGAAGTGTACCGCTTTTTAATACAACCTGTTCACCATGAGACCCTTCATAGAAGATCTGTGCTCGACGATTGATTGCTTTGATGTTTCCTCTCAACATGCGACCATTGGTATCGGGAGTGCAGCGATTCACGATCACCACATCAGAGTAGCGAAGCTGCTCAAACATGATTCCTCGCATATTGTTTATGAAGGTTTCAAAAGTTGTCGCATCTACGGTGGTCAGAATTTCAACCAGCGGCCAGAAATCCGGCATTCCGGATAACAGTGTTTCCGAAATCGGTTCACTCCCGTTGTATTCAATGAATACCTGAGACGGATGGTAAATGGTATCCAGTTCCCTCATTCGCTCAGTTGTCAGTTCCTCTATGGAATCAAAGGTTTCCACAAATGCGCTATGGGCATCTCTCCATGGCTCATCATACTCTGTCTCACCTTCTTCAAAACACAGGATCAACGTGCGTTCTGTGCCTTCCATGAAGGACAGATCATCCATGGTTTCCCGGATCAGTGTGGTTTTCCCGCTGTCTAGAAATCCGGTAAACAGATACACCGGTGTCGGCATCAGTGCACCCCGAAGAGATCTTTCATCTGCTCGATATCGACATGTTCACCAATCACGGTAATAAGACCGGTATACGCAGGCTTCCCAGCACGGATATCGATATCTCCCGGAACATAGTCGAAGAAGATCCAGGATCCTTCATGATTCGGGACGATACCCTTGGCACGGATAATGTTCTCTCCAAGACCGGAAAGAGCTGTGCGGATTTCTTCTTCGGAATACTTATTGATAGTTTCAATACCGATGGAGTCAAATACTTCATCCGCATCATGTTCACCATGGTGGTGATGATGGTGATGGTGGTGCTCATGTTCATCCTCGCCCACATGAATCCGGTTTCCTTCAGAAAGACCTTCATTCACATCGCCATGATCATGGTGGGGATGATGTTCATGTTCTTCCTCATCGTGGTCATGGTGGTGATGGTGTTCATGTTCTTCCTCATCGTGGTCATGGTGATGATGGTGTTCGTGTTCTTCCTCATCGTGGTCATGGTGATGATGGTGTTCATGTTCTTCCTCATCGTCGTGATCATGGTGGGGATGATGTTCGTGTTCTTCTTCCTCATCATCTTCATCATCTTCGAGACCTTCCGGGAAACCGTTGGAACTGCCGGTCATCGCATCGAAGATTGCCTGACCACTCAGTTCATCCCATGGAGTTGTGATGATTCGCGCATCCGGATTGAGTTCATGAATGATTTCCACATCCGTGGTGAGCTTGTCCTCTGAGATACTCTGTGTTCTGGACAGAATGACACATGCGGCGGTCGCGATCTGATCATCAAAGAACTCCTTGAAGTTCTTGTGATAGATCTTTGCGCGGTTTCCATCAACTACAGTTGAATAACTGGAAAGTTCCAGTCCTTCCACTGTCTGGATTGCCCGAAGAATATCAGAGAGCTTTCCGACACCGGAAGGCTCAATGATGATGCGCTCCGGATGATAGGTATCCACAACCTGCTTCAGGCTTTCTTCAAAATCACCTTTTAATGTGCAGCAGATACATCCGCTGTTTATCTCACGGATTTCAATTCCAGCTTCCTTTAGGAAACCTCCATCAATACCGATTTCTCCGAATTCATTTTCTACCAGTACTACCTGCTGACCAGGGAATACTTCCTGAATCAGTTTCGAGATCAGTGTTGTTTTTCCGGCTCCCAGAAAACCGGATATTACATCAACTTTTGTCATTGCTACATCCTTCTTTCTTTTTGCTTTTTAATTATAGTAAACGTGTCAAGTTCTTTCAGAAAAAATGACCTGTAATCCTATTGAAGAATACAGGTTCATATCATTGTGAAAAAGAGCGATTTTATGCAGGTGAGCTGATTAACCTGATATTCAGGTATTATCTGACGCGAGAAGCTCTTCCCTGTCGCATGGAGTT
Source organism: Solobacterium sp. (assembly GCA_017469355.1). GTDB lineage: Bacteria > Bacillota_I > Bacilli_A > Erysipelotrichales > Erysipelotrichaceae > Bulleidia. Next base: position 59,151 of record JAFUGM010000007.1, read on the forward strand.
AACGTGGAAAGGGCAGGGTGATTCGTCAATGTTTTGATAATACGCCATCCAAGAATCGAATTCTGCCAGTTCTCCTTTGTTGGGCGGAAGCCGAAATCAAGATAAATTCTGCACGCAAGCCAGGTTGTAGTCTGGGTAGGAAGTTTCACATGGGTAAAGCCAAGCTCATCCATGCGGGACAGAAGTTTTGCGATCAGAGGCTTTGAAAGACCATTTCCTTGTGCGTTTTTACTTACTGCTACCCAATGCATCCAGGCATCGGGAGAAGTATCAATCCCATGAACATCAAACCACACCGAACCGGTAGCGACTTTATGTCCATTGGAATCTTCGATAAACAACATCCGTTCTTCCAACATGGAAGCCCATGGCTCAAAGTAGGTATTCCATGCCTGAATACCTTCTTCATAAGAAGAGAACTCTCCGGCAGACTGTTCGATCACAATCCAGGCATCCCGATCACCCGGCTGATAGAACACAAAGTGGAAGCCATCTGGAAGCACAGCATCGGGAATGGGAAGTACATCCCGTTCCAGTTTCAGTTTTACAAAGCGGATTCGATGATCCAGCGGGTCGAACTCGTTTCTCATAAGTAGATATACCCAAGACAGCTTTGGCCAGTATAGGGCAAACCTTCAACCGGTACCCAGCGCTCATAATAATGTCCAAGATAGTTTCCTTCCTTGATATAAACCATGTCACCGTCAATTGCCGTCACAAATGCCACATGCCAGGAATAGACTGCGATGGAATAGACCCTCGGTGTGCTGCCTGTCGCATATCCAGAAGCCCGGGCATCATTGAGCCAGTTTCCGGCCATTCCCCATCCGGGAAGTGAGATGCCAAGTGTATCGTAGGTCAGCTGCCATGCGCCCCAGGTACAATTACTCCAACCTCCGTAATAAGGGTTATTTCCGGTGGAGGTGACTGCTGGTGTGCTGATGGGAGAAGATGAGGGAGATGGGGAAGGAGAAGCAGAGGGTGTCGAAGAAGGAGAGGGAGAAGGCGAAGCGGAAGAGGAAGGAGAAGGTGACTCACTGGTCTCTTCTTTGGATGGCTCTGAGGATTCCGTTGAAGCAGATGCAGAAGGACGGGTGCTTAGTGAATTGTTAATCTCCGCAATTGATGACTGGTTGGAAGAGATTGCGGCTGCGGCACTTCCCTGCTCTGATTCCGCCTGCGCAAGCATATTGTAGTAATTCTGCTGGAGCACCTGGAGCTCATAGGTTGTCGAAAGTAAGGCAGCTTGTTGGGCGCTCAGTGCCTGACGACCCTGCTCGAGTTCCGCTTCCATGGCCTCAACTTCTTCCTGATCGGAAAGAAGCTGATTCTGAATCTGTTCCAGCTCTTCGATATTGTCATTCAACTCAGTCAATGAATAGTTGTCACGCTGATAAATCGCATTGATTCCGCTGGCCAGCCGAAGGAATTCCGCAAAGGACTCGGAGCCCATCAGAATATCAATATATTCATGAAGCCTCATGGTTTTCTGCTGTTCAACCATACGGTCAGATACTTTCTCCACAAGAGAATCAATCGCATCCTGTTTTTGAACCAGTTCCTTCTGGTTGGATTCAATCCGGCCATGAATATCTGCGACCTGTTCTTCCACAGCTTGAATCTGGTAGTTCAGGTCTGTGATCATACCATTGATTCCTTCTACCTGCGCATTCATTCCAGCCAATTGGTTATTGTAGTCTGCGATCTGCGAAGAGAGCTGTTCTTTCCGTGTATCAATTTCTGATATCTGTTCCTGAAGCTGTTGGTTCTGTTCCTGTATGTAGTCCATATAAGCTCTGCACTTCTGAGCTTCTTCGTCAGTGATTGCGCTGTCTCCGGTACAGAGATCATTCCAGAATGTGGTATCAGAAAAATCCGGATATTCCTCAGCGGATACCGGAAGGAGGGGATTCAGTGTCAACAGACATGCGCTGAAACATAACAGCGATACGATGGAGTTTTTTAATTTCATAACAACAGAGCGAATTCCTGCTCATCAGTATTATATGCCAGAGGTTGTGAACAAAACAGGGTTGAGGTTTTATGATTAAGTAAGAAAGGCGATGCCGTGATGAGACGTTGGATTGGATTAGCTGGAGTGGTGGTAACACTGGCATATGTGTCTGTAACGCATGCATATGCACTATTTACCTATATCAAGGATCGGGAAGAAGAATCGGAAAAGGAATCCGAAAGCATTCCAATAGACACGGATTCTTCGCAACGATAATCTTATGGAAAAAGGAGGCAGTATCTCATGATTAACGTATTTGGCAGCCATCTTTGTCCTGACTGTATCGCATTCCGGAAGAACCTTGATCATTATGGGGTAGAGTATAAGTTTACAGATATTCTGGAGTCTCTTCCCAATTTGAAGAAATTTCTCAGCTTAAGAGATTCCAATCCGGTATTTGAATCTGTGCGCAATGCGGGCGGAATTGGAATTCCAGCAATTGTTCGGGAAGATGGAAGTGTTTCCCTGGATTGGGAAAGTGAGCTGAGAGATGCAGGATATGAAGTTCTTGCGGAAGAAGCCACGGGTGAAGCCTGCTCAATTGACCACAAAAACTGCTGAAGGAAACAGACTGTGCTGACATGTACATCGGAGTGACGCATGTACATGTTTTCTTCTTGTCGTGTGTTAGGATGAGATGGATGAAAACGAGTGAGCGTGTTTACGCGGCAATTGATCTGAAATCGTTTTACGCCTCGGTAGAATGCCATGAGCGGGGACTCGATCCGTTGAGAACCAACCTTGTGGTAGCGGATGAATCACGAACGGATAAAACTATCTGTCTTGCGGTATCGCCATCCTTAAAAGCGTATGGGATTCCCGGGCGGGCACGGTTGTTTGAAGTGAAGCAGAAACTGCGGGAACTCAATCGGCAGCGTCAGTACCGCGCTCCAGGTAGGCAGTTTCATGGACGCAGTATTGATGCCCAGGAGTTAAACAAGGATCCTTCGCTTGAGATTGATTTTGTGGCGGCGATGCCGCAGATGGCGAAATATATGGAATACAGCAGGAGAATTTATGGGATCTACCTTCGCTATATTGCGCCGGAAGATATTCACGTCTATTCCATTGATGAAGTATTCATTGACCTGACAGATTACCGGAATCTGTATCAGAAAAATGCACATGAACTGACCGAACAGTTAATTCATGAAGTGCTGAAGGAGACGGGCATTACTGCGACTGCCGGCATCGGAACAAATCTCTATCTTGCCAAAGTTGCGATGGATATTGTCGCAAAGCATATTCCTGCCGACCCTCATGGGGTGCGGATTGCGGAACTGGATGAATCCAGTTACCGAAGACTTCTTTGGGCCCACGAACCCTTGACCGACTTCTGGCGGGTTGGAAAGGGGATTGCCGGAAAGCTGAATGCGAACGGTATGTATACCATGGGTGATATTGCCCGTAAGGCGCTTCAGGATGAAGGGTTTTTCTATACGCTATTCGGGGTGAATGCGGAATATCTGATTGACCATGCGTTTGGTGTCGAAGAAACAACCATCGCTGATATCCAGAATTATGAGCCGGAAAATCACAGTCTTGGCAGCGGTCAGGTGCTGATGGAGCCATATACGCATGAAAAAGGAAAAGTGATTCTGAGGGAGATGAGTGACGCATTAGCCGATGAGCTTCTTCGCAAAGGACTTGTATCAGATGTGTTTCTGCTTTATGTCGGCTATGACATCGCCAATGTGAGTGAACGATCGATTGCTGGAACGCACGAAGGACCGCTCACGAAAGACTGGTATGGTCGTACCATCCCCAAAGCTGCCTCAGGAACCCTGCGGTTAAAGGAATATACCAACTCCGCTAAAGCGATCGTATCCGGGATGCTGGAATTGTATGAAAAAGTGACAGACCATTCATTGCTGGTACGGCGGTTCAATATATCTGCCGGTAATGTCATCCCCGAAGGAGATGCTCCGATCCATCAGGTTGAACAGATGAGTCTGTTTGCGGACTATGAAGTACAGGAAAAACAGCACCAGAAGCAGGAAGAAGAGCAGGAGAAGGAACGTAAGGCCAGAGAAGCTGTGATTGCGCTGCGGAAGAAGTTTGGCAAGAATGCAGTGCTGAAAGGAACCAATCTCCAGGAAGGCGCAACGACAACCGCACGAAACCAGCAGATTGGAGGGCATAAGGCATGAACCATACACGTCCGATCAATCAATGGCATTCCGTGTATGGAATTACGGATTCTGAGCTTCATGGTGCGGAGCAGAAGGTTCTGGAGCACTATGGAGATATTATAGATGCGCCTCGCCCGCACGATCCTTCCCGATCCCGGGCAACCCGCCAGCAGCGTGCTGCCCAGTTTTCTCCCTTTGCGGCACTGACAGGATTTGAAGAAGAGATTGCGGAAGAGGAACGTCAGACGGAATCCTGGGTAGAACCTGGGGAAGAACAGAGTGAGATGCTGAATCGAAAGTTTTCCTATATTGATGCCCATACGAAAGAACATCCGCTTGTGACGGCGGTATATTTTGAAATGGATGAGAAAAAGAGCGGTGGCTCTTATCATACAGTTCACGGAGCCGTGAAAGCGGTGGATATGATTGCGGGAACACTGATTCTTACCGATCGAACCACAATTCCGATCCCTTACTTATGGGATCTGCAGGTAGAGGGATGCGATGAATAAACCGGCTGATTTTGGGATGAACTTGGGATATGAAGCGAACCATGCGTTAGGAATAAGAACTCTGGCGTATAATATGAATCGTTTTTGGAGGGGAGTATGATCGAAACGCTGAATGTAATACTGGCTGATATTGATGAAACGCTGTGCCGTAAAGGCGGACAGATTTTTCCGATTACCCGGCAGGCGATCGAAACCCTTCATGCCCAGGGTGTAAAGTTCGGGGTTGCGACAGGAAGAGCGATCAACTCCCGTGTCTTTGAAATGAATACCTTCTGGAACCTGTCATTTGAATTTGATGTCATCATCGGAATGAATGGCGGCCATCTTTGGACGAAAGATCATCCGGAGGTAAAGAATTATCACCTTCTTCCGGAATCCAGCATTCAGGAAATACTGGAGCGGATGCGCCCCCTGAATCTGAATGCGATTATCTATGAAGACGAACATATGGTTGCGCTTCGCCATGATGTGTTTCAGGAAGAATCCAGTAAACGGAATCATGTGGAAACGATCATCACCAATGGTGATGAAGCAAGGTTATATGCTCATTCCAATAACAATATTCTGTTCCGCTATGATATGGAGCGCGAAGAAGAGGTCATGACGTATGTACGAACACTGTCTTGTGACAAGTATCGTGCCATGCGCACTGCCCCGGGTTGTGTAGAGTTTATGGATCCCCGCGTCAGTAAGGGAACGGGATTATTGAATTACGCAGCTGAAGAGGGAATCGACCCGTCTACAATCATGGGCTTTGGGGATAATGACAATGATGTGGAATTGTTGGAAGAAGCCGGATGGGGTGTATGTCTCAAGAACGGAACTGAGGCATGTAAGAAAGCCGCGGATGCAATCACAGAGTATACCTGTGTGGAGGATGGCGTCGGGCATTATCTTTATGACCATTGGATCAATCGATGATGAAGCTCTTTGAAAAAGACGTGTAACTTCTATAATGTTGGAGAAACCGGATTGATACTTATATGGGATTTTTGCTGTATGAATGAAACAGCCTGTAACTGAAAAATGACCGGGCAGTAACCCGGTCATCCAGAATCAGAGTGCTTCCACGGGAGTGATCAGCTTGTTAATCAGGCGAATCAGTTCCTGCTTTTCTTCCTCTGTAAGATTTGCGAAGAGAGGACGGATCTTCTCTTCTTTTTCGTCTTGAATCTCAAGCGCACGGGAGTGCCCGAGATCCGTCAGGGAAATTAAGGTGGCACGCTTATCTGATGCGTCAATCGTACGCTTCAGATAACCAGACCCTTCAAGCTTGTCGATCATTTCCGACATCGTGGAAGGGTTCAGATGAAGCCGCTCTGTCAATTCCTTCTGACGAGCTCCGTCTTCATATTCCAGAAGTACTTCGAGAACCCGTTCTCTGGAAAGGGGACCTTTTCCCTGTGGATGATGGTGATGAGTCGGACGGGGAGGAAATCCACCCTCCATCGGCCGATGTCCGCGCATTTCATGACCCTGTTCCGGATGGGGACCTCTGTGGCAGGGGTGATTCCCACGCTCCGAACCTTCTCCCATCAGTGCGTGACGCATCTGACGGGGGAGACGCATAATATGCTCGAACAAAATGACATCTGTAGACTTTTCCATTTACAATACCTCCTTGGCCCATATATTTCGGTACCGAACTATTTATAAACGATTCTATTTCTTATGTCAATATATTTCGGTGCCAAAATAATAAAAACCGTATCAATCGACACGGTTTTCGATGTTATTGAGGATCGGAGTTAAGATCCTGAAGGGTCACCAGATAAAGACGGTGATCATCGCAGCTGTATAACAGGAATACTCGAGCGATCATTTCCAGCTGAACCTGTTCGTTGTCATCCAGGAAGCTGACATGTCCAGAATATCCTTCCAACGGTCTTGTATTGGCAGACCGCAGGATTCCCGCGATTGCGGATTTCTGCCCATGGTGAAGGCGTTCAACGAAGTCCTTCATTCCAGATTCATCTTCCGGGGAAATCCCGGTCAGTTCGGTATACTGACTGTTCATCTGAAGCAGTTGAATATCACCTTTGCTTTCCTTAATGATCGCGGCCGGTCCGATGATGTTATCGAGCAGTGTATCACTTACCATTCCGTCCTGGATCATCTCACGGAAGCGAAGATGGTTGGTCATGATTCGATCTCCTTTTTTAGGAGGTACACCGACCTTTTCCGGATCCTGAAGCAGTTCTTCGAACTGTTCTACCGGCATTGGCCGATAGAAGAAGAATCCCTGCGCATAATTGTCCCCAAGTGCAATCAGGTTATCTCGCTGATTTTCGGTTTCTACACCTTCGGTAACCACCAACATGCCAATCATATGCGCCATTGAAATGACGGATTCCACAATGGAGATGGCACGGACATCACTGTCTTTCTTGGACATGAATCGAACATCCGTCTTCAGCACATCCAGATTCATTTCATGTAACATGGAAAGACTGCTGGACCCACTGCCGAAATCATCCATCAGGATACGGAAACCCGCCTCATGGAGTTTGGTTACTGCCTCCATGATGGATTCGGTATTATCGGTAAAGGCACTTTCTGTAATTTCAATTCCCAGCAGTTCGGGAGGAAGATTATATGTTTTCAGCAGATTAATGAAGTGAGCTGCGATATCGGTAAAGTAGAAGTCTACACGGGAGACATTTACCGAGCAGGGGAGTGGTTTGATTCCCCGATCAATCAACGAGCGCAGCCACTTACATACTTCTTCCCAGATGTAAGTATCTACCGCAAAGATATAACCGGTTTTTTCCAGTTCGGGAATAAAGAGTCCCGGGGAAATCAGCTGACCATTATGGTTCCAGCGGACCAGGGCCTCCGCCCCAATGATCTTTCCGGTACGCTCATGAACCTGTGGCTGGAGGTAGAAGAGCAGTTCTCCCTTTGGCAGGGCCTGCTTGATATCCATAAGCAAGAGCTTATTGTCACGGTCGATGCGGAAGTGTTCTGCGTCATAGAACCGGTAGTGCTCAATGTAATCACCTTTGATTTCCGAAAGTGCGGAAAGGGCACGGTCATACATGGTGATCATGGATTCCTGGCGGTCTTTGGAAAGGTAGGCACCAAGAGCCGGAGCGAATCCATCGGTATACTTCAGCTCTTCCACCAGGTGAGAAAGATATGGCTTCAGTTCTTCTGCAGTGTCTTTCTGCACGGGAATCATGAGAACGAAATTATCTCCGCCAAGGTATCCGGCAATACCGTTGTTGTTTTCAGCTTCCTTGACCATCGTAGAAGCGATGGTTTCCAGGAACTGGTTGCCGGCTTTTCGCCCGAAAATATCGTTATAAAGGCGGAAGTAATTAATATCTGTAACGATCGTTAATACCGTCACATCAAATAACTCAGAAAGATAGCTGTCCGCAAAGCGGAAGAACTCATCTCCCCGATGAAGGTTAATTCCAGCCTGATCACTGACATTCCAGAGACGTTCTCCTGAATTGACATGGGAGCGCTTGGAGTGTACTTCCTCAAGGTGTTTGCGCTCGTCATAGACCGCAAGATGGGCATGGCGGATCAAGGCGTCAAACCCATTCTCCGCATGGTCACGCCAGATACTTCCGATCGCAACCAGCAAATCGTGTTCACGGAAGAGATTGCCAAGCATATTTACCCGATGTACAAAGGAAGTCTCAAGGATATTCGGCAACAGGACAAGGAACTCTCCGGTAGATACCCGGAAGACCACAGTATCGTCAAAGATATTGGTGAGAACCTCCCCGGTTTTTAACAACATCATGTCATGACGGATATGCTGGGGCTTGTCATCTTCGATATCCCAGCTGATCGCATCGCAGTAAATGACACCAATCGCTTCCTCCGGATTCAGATGTTCCAGATATTCCTGAAGCGAAATACGGTTTCCGGTTCCGGTCAGACTGTCGGTATAACCGATTCGTTCCAACCGGTGTACCAGATGATCACTGTATACCAGAGAAGAAAGAATGTACCGCATTCCAGGCAACAGGACTTCCGTATCCGCAATGACTTCAGGCGCAGGATTCTCAATCACAAAAGCGCCTAATGGAGTTGCGTGGAAGGCGAGAAGGGAAACAATGACAGAATGAACATTCTGTTTCAGGAAAAACCCAGCCAGAATCGGATCGGTTTCCTGCAGATCCGCAATGTTATTCACGATAACATAATCGCTGTGTTCCAGTTCTTCCCTCCACGTCTGGAATGTGGAACGAGGAACATGCTGGAGAAGAGAACGCTCTTTTTCCACACCTTTGCCAGCCCATTCATAGGTATTGGCGAGGGTGGATCCAGACTCATATTCAAATATACTGATACGATCGCATTCGATTTCTTCACCAAGACATTCAAGAAGATCCATCAGGGTCTCCTTGGTGGCAGTATGGGCAAACGCTTTTTCAAATGCCCTGCTCAGTGCGTGCATTTTATGCATAACTATCGACCTCTACAGCCGCAATTATACAACTGAACCCTGTTTCGATAAACGAAAACCGGCGTTACATTGCCGGTTTATTGTATAAGCGCCAATTTTGAGAAAGCTCTTCAGTTCTCCGTCTTGTTTACATCGTTGATAAATGTGATGACCTCTTGGGCACTCATTGGTTTTGCTATGCCGTTCCCCTGAATACTGCTGATCGGATACGACTTCAGTTCCTCTACGAGTTCTGCAGTTTCCGCGCCTTTGATACAGACACTGGGGCAGTATGCCGCCGCAAGATTGACGAACGATCCAAGGGCAGCACGGTCTGCGGGTTCATTCATGAAGTCATGAACCATATCCACATCAAACTTCACAATGTCCGGATGAATGGTTTTGGTGAATTCATGACTCGCATAGCCCCGGCCAAAGTGATCCAGGGCAACTTTGATTCCTCTGGCGTGCAGTTTCTCACTGACCTGATAGATGTAGTTGAGATCAAGAAGACGAACCCCTTCCGTTAATTCAATACACAGGTTGGAAGCCGGGAAGCCAGTCCGATGGAGACTGGAAAGAATCGTATCGATAAAGTACTCATCCTGAATCTGTGATGCCGCAATATTGATTCCCAGCAGAGTATCAGGGCTCTGCTCAAGCACTGGTTTGAATTCATTCATTGCGGTGGTGAGAATCCATCCTGCGAGTTCTTCGAAGATGTAGTCACGTTCCAATACGGAAAGGAATTCATCCGGGGTGATGACCCCAAAGGTGTCACTCTTCCATCGCAGTAATGCCTCAGCACCGATAATTCCGTTATTCCGTAAGGAGAGAATCGGCTGATATTCCAGATAGAACCCTTTACAGCCATCCAGAATGCTTTCCCGAACACTGGTCAGTAAGGACAGCTGACGGGAAGAGGTGGAGTCTGCGGATCCGCCATAGCTTACCAGCTCGCCCTGCTTTGTGGTACGGGATTCACGATACGCAAACGTTAAGGCAGAGTAGATGGTATGGGCATTAGTTTCTGCACCGGTGGTATTGATAATACCGCCGCTGGAGTCCAGATTATGGCGGTTGGAGCCAACCTGAATTCCCCGCCGCAGTTTTACATGCATGGTGTCATACATGGCAGATGCTTCTGCCTCACTGATTCCACGGGTAATAATCGCAAACTTACTGCCTGGCATACGGTAGACATCACCACGGTCTCTGACGCTTTCCTGTATCATCCATGCGGCCTGTTGGAGAACCCGGTTGCCATAACCGTAACCATACATCTCATTGATCTGATTCATATGGTTGATTCCCAACAGCAGAATAATTGTATTCGCCTGGGAGGAGAGTTTCTCCTCAAGATCGCGGATAAAGGCATATTCGTTTTTCAGCACGGTGATTGGATCGGTATCCTTGACCGAACCTTCATTGACAAGTTTTCCGCCAATCAGACTCGGCTTTCCCAGTTCCCCACGAAGTACAGCGCCGACGGCCCGGAAGTTCTGATACTCTCCACTCTTCGTACGGACACGATAGGTGATGTCATATGCCATGGTTTCACCAGTCAGCAGCGGCATCATGACATCCATATAGCGCTTGCGGTCTTCCGGATGAAGATAGTCATTCCAGTCCATGGCGCCATTAGGAATGTATTCGCCAGGAAGATCCAGCAGTTCCACGGCAGCTTTGGAATAACGGGTAAAGCCGCCATCCACATGCATTAAGGAAACAAAGCTTCCTTCTGCCAACATGGAGAAGGCGTCAAATACATCATCCAGCATCTGCTTCTGCAGAGGATCCATTTCATTCAGATTTTCATTTTCACTCATACTGATTCTCCTTCAACGGATGACCGCTTTAAGAATTCCTTCAGGGTATTGAACAGTCGTTCCGGTTCGACCGGTTTACTGAGATGCGCATTCATGCCGGCCTGTAAGGATCGCTGTACATCTTCATCAAATGCGTTGGCAGTCATCGCAATAATAGGAATCCGCTTTGCGTCTGATCGATCCAGAGCACGGATATTTGCAGTAGCGGAAAGACCATCCAGTACTGGCATACGTACATCCATCAGAATTGCGTCATAGCTGCCAACCGGGCTGGCACTGAACATTTCTACTGCTTCAAGACCGTTACTGGCATGATCGGCCTGAATTCCCTGCATGGATAACAGTTCAATCATGATCTCCGCGTTAATGATGACATCTTCCGCAAGCAGGATATGTCTGCCTTCAAGTGACAGTTCTGTTTCTTCTTCCACGTTGCGTTTTTCACGGATACGCGCAACCTCCCGAATGACTGCTGAAGCAGACAGGGGTTTTGGCACGAAGCCATCGATACCGGCTTTCAGCGCATCTTCCTTAACATCTTCCCAACTGAAAGAGGTCAGAATGATGATGGTGGACTGGTCATTGAGAATTTCACGAATTTCCCGGGTTACTTCCACACCATCCTGTTCCGGCATTCTCAGATCCATGAGAATCACATTATAGGATTCCAGACGTGCCTGATTCAGACGGATGATCTCTAATGCTTCTTTGCCGGAAAGGGCAGTGTCGGTATGAACGCCGCTTTCTTCCAGAATGATTCTGGCATGCTGGCAGGCAACCTGATCATCATCAATCACAAGGACCTTGAGATCCTGTGGTGTCACATGCATATCTTCTGCTGTATCACTGCGGCCGGACGCAAGCAGGGTAACTGTTACCGTAAAGGTGCTTCCCACACCCTTTTCACTTTCTACATCAATCGTGCCGTTCATCATTTCGATGAAGTTCTTGGTAATAGCCATGCCAAGACCGCTTCCGCCATATTTATTTGTGGCAGTACCGTCTTCCTGCGTGAATGGCTCAAAGAGCTTTGGCAGGTAATCCTTATCCATACCGATACCGGTATCGCGCATGGTAAACCGGAGTGTCCGGTTATTTTCAAAGCGTGCAGTTTCCGTGATTTCAAAGGTAACGACACCCGGCGCATTGGTGAACTTGACCGCATTGCCGAGAATGTTGATGAAGATCTGCTTGAGTTTCATATCATCCCCGATGAAGTAGTCATCGACATCTCCGCGGATGATGCAGTTATACTGCAGGCCCTTGTCCATGCATTGACCATTGATGATCGTGTTGATCTGATCGAGGAATTCATGGAAGGAGAACTCTTCGTTGCGGAATACAATCCGTCCGGATTCAATCCGGCTCATATCAAGAATGTCATTGATTAATCCAAGCAGATGACGGGCAGACCCACCGATCTTCTCCAGATGTTCTCTGGTTTTTGCGGGAAGATCCGGTTCTTTCAGCGCAATACTGTCAAGACCGATGATCGCATTCATAGGGGTGCGGATCTCATGACTCATGTTGGAGAGGAAGCTTGTCTTAGCCGCATTGGCATCCCTGGCTTCAGAGAGGGCGGTTTTAAGCTGCTCGTTCAGAAGAATCTGTTTTCTCTGAATATCTGTGGTATCACTCTTCAGAATGATATAGAAGCGGGAATCTGGATCGATGGAGTAATAATCAAAACGCTTATAGTAAACAACCCCATCCATTTCAATGGGAATATTGACCACATAGGGTTCCTTTCCCCGCAGTTTGGCTTCAACGGAAGATAGCGATAATGCGTTGACATAGTTTTCCTTTTCTTCCTCACTTCCGCTGAGTACCGGGAATACCTGATTGTTCAGGTACTGCTCATATTCACCATTTGGTGTAACCGGGAAAATGCTGCCCTGGGTAACACGGGATTCATCGCCAAATACAACACCATAATGCCCATTTGCCAGATATGCGACCATGTCAAACTGCTGTGTCAGAATCTTTTTCAGCAGTACTTCACGAACCTTATCGTTATTGCATTCCTGTTCGGTAATGAATGCGATCATATCGCCGGTCATCGGATGACGGGTGAGATTCGCCGCATATTCGACATAGCACTCTGTGCCATTAGGCCGCCTGGAATAAATCATCTGCCGAATGGTGACATTTCCCCGAAGGTACTGACTCATTAGATTCTGCCGTTCAAACCGGGTCAGATATTCACTTCGCTCTGAGGGAATCGGATAGTTTTCTGAGCGAAGAACGATGATGTCGGAATAGGTGTTGTTCACTACATCAGTAGGGTAAAGATCGCTTCCTTTGACATCTTCTACAGTATTGGTAGTCAGGTTTACCCGAAACATGCTTAAAGTGCGCTGATTCTGCTGGTAGAAGTTCGTGCCAAGACTCACGTAGACGGAGCGCAGACGTTCTTCATACTCCTTCAGCACGGTGACATCGTTATACGTACAGTAAACATAGTGTTCATCATAGTCATCGATGAACGAAAACTGCACCGTCGTCCAGATTGTTCGTTTCTTTGCGGTGGACAGCTGTACAGTCAGCTGGGTTCCGCCTTCATCACTGATACGCCGGCGTACAATACTGCGCACCAGCGGGCGATCCTCGGGATAGACAATCTGATAGAATCCCGGCCCATTCAGCAGTTCCGCACAGCTGGACCGATCGGTTTCCATCATGATCGCAAAGGCTTCGGAGACAAATACCGTTTCCATGCGGTTGTTATCGAGCACCCGCATCAGAACAGCGCTGTTTTCGATCTGACGGATATCATCCAGGAAATGAACCCGCGCATTGGAGTTTTCGTTGACCGGAATCTTGGTCATATAAAAACCGATATATGGCTCAGGAAGCTGAGGAATCGGTTCGAAGTGTATCTGCATATGCAGGCTGGGAAGGTAGGATAAAAAGGGATGAGGATTTCCGGATGCGACTTCCTTCCAATGGGAAAGTGTCGTTGCGTCTATTGCGGCGGAAGATCCGAAATTGACGCCTAGATATGGAAGGACAGGAAAAACCGATTTCCAGTCGTCGCTGAAAATCCGGTTTCCATAACATGCCACAAACGAGGTAGGCTCCCCATGACTGTTCTTCTCATATCGGCAGATTAAGGTGCTGAATGGAAGCTGTTCATAGAGGGTAGTTTCAAAGGGCAATTCCAGAGATGTCGGGCAGGACGAACTCATTTTTACTCCTGGGCAAATGCCTGAATTGCCTGAACTGCAGTGGTATATTGTTCCGAAATGGTATTGAGAATCTGCTTCACTTCTTCATCGCTCAGTGAACGGGTATTTCCTGGACGGAATTCTTCCGTGATTTTTGAGGCAAGCGTGCTGAGAGAAATGAGTCCGAGATTTCCACAGACACCCTTCATGGCATGAGCGCCTTCAAAGAGTATGGTCGGATCCAGACTGTCAGAAGCCGACATCAGTTTCTCGAACGAAGGGTCGTCGGGAAACTTGACAATAAACCGGCTGATCATGGCATCCATCATCAGAGTTCGCTTGGCGCTTTCATAATCGCCGCCGATGGTTTCATATAATTCCTGTATTGTCATTTCTCCAACTCCTTCTGTCGCAGTTCATATTCTTTCTGTATGAGAAGTTCAAATTCTTCCGGAGGTACTGGCCGTGAGAAGTAATAGCCCTGTACGATATCACATCCGGCATTCTTCAGAAGACCAAGCTGTTCTTCGTCTTCTACACCTTCCGCAATGACCGGAACTCCAAGATATTCCGCAATATCCAGAATCAGTTCAATCAGGCGGAACTCCTTATTGTCACGATGGACGTTCTGAATGAATTTCATATCCATCTTCAGGGCATCAATCGGCAGGGAAGACAACATGTTCAATGAAGAGTACCCAGAGCCAAAGTCATCCATTTCGATATGGAACCCATGGTTTCGCAGTTTCTGTACGATGGCAATCAACTGATCCGCATCATCGGTATAGGCGGATTCCGTAACCTCCAGAAGAAGGTCGGCCGTCGTGAGATTATTCTTACTGACAAGATCCAGAAGATTCTGCTCTAACGGGGGATCAAAGATATCAGCCCGAGACAGGTTGACGGATACCGGTACGGTAAATCCGTATTTTGTCTTCCATTCAGCGATCTGCCGGGAAGCTTCCTTCCATACAAAATCGTCAACGACATGAATCAATCCGTTTCCTTCAAACAGAGGGATGAATTCTCCCGGAGAGATCATTCCGAATTCCGGATGTCTCCAACGGATTAATGCCTCCGCACTTCTTAATCGCGGTGGATTGACCTGGATATCATATTTCGGCTGATAGTAGACGATGAACTGACGTTCTTCGGCTGCCTTTTCCACATCGTTGATCAGACGCTGGGCATGAATTTCACGATCATGCATCTGCTCATCATAGATGACAAGATTGTTCTTGAAGTTACCCCGCACCATATTACATGCGGTCTTTGCGCGGTCAAACTGTGAACTCAGTGAGACACCTTCAACCTGGGGGCTGACACCCATACGGCAGCGGATATGTACGCCATTGGGGAGTGACTCCAGTTTTGCCTGAAGACGATCGAGAATCTCCTGATAGTTTTCTGTTAACTTCCTAAAGAATTGACACTCAAACAGACAAAAGAAAACAAACAACCGCTAAACTCCCATGAATACTAGCGATTCATGGGGTTTGGTGGTTGTTTTTGATTTGGGGATAGGATATAATTTGAGTGTCAATGAATC
>JAFUGM010000008.1 GCA_017469355.1 Solobacterium sp.
CCGCTCGGATCTTCATACGCACATGAATGCCAATCTTTCCCCGGATCTATTGATTGCGCTGGGGATTTCACATCAGATCCGCTATCCCCTGTATTACATCAAGAAACTGAATCTGCGCCTGACTCACCGGCAGATGAATGAACTGGTGAAGCGGCGCCGTAAGGTGGAACAGGAGTTTTCCGACAGTACTTTAAGTGGAAAATACAGAGAGCGTAGAATTGATGATCATACATTTATCAACTTTGCGTCATTGATTCTTGGGAACCTTAAAGACAGTGAATATAATCTTGCGAAGATTCGGGCGTCTCTTGCGGTAATGAAAGATGGACAGGCAGTATTTTCCAATCTGGAGAAAGTCTATCTTTACCGCTATGTGTTTACCCGTGGGATCGCTTCTTCCCGGAAGATTTCTTTGAAAGGCTATGATCGCATTCCGGATGCGAATATCGTCAATGCGCTTACGATGATGATTGAAGATCATGCCTCAGAAGCATATAAACAGAACACGCTCTTCCAGGACAAACTGTTATGGATTGCCCGCTCTTATGCGCGCCTTGGAATCAGCTACGCGGAAATCTCCGATACCTCACTTGTAAAGGAAGACATGGCACCAGAGGTTCTGAAACAGATTCATGAAGTCATGCCGAAGGTGACGAAAGAAACCGGAGTCACTCTGCGCTTTCTTGCGGCCGTGCGCCGGATTCCGCTTACCATTGTCAAAGACTATGTGACGGCTGCGAATTACCTGAATGAAAACCTGCGGGTGCTTCGTGCCGTGGCACAGGACCCCTATGTGGCGGGCTGCGATATTGTCGGAGAAGAGATCAATGACATTCGGGAACTGAAGCCATTTATCAGGGAACTGACAGTGCTTGCGGGGGAAGACCCATCCTTTGTGATTCGGATTCATGCGGGTGAAAATGACAGCCTGACCGACAATGTCGCAAACTCCATTGCCTGCGTTAAACAGGCACTCCAGCCCGGGCAGCCAATGCCCAGCCTGCGGATCGGGCATGGTCTTTATACAGCGAATCTCTCTGGCCGCAGAGGAAAAGAGCTGATACAGGAGATTCTGGAAAATGGAGTCGTACTGGAGTTCCAGATCACTTCCAATGTACGCCTCAATAATCTCAACACCCTGGAGAAACATCCGCTTAAGCAATATCTTTCTGCCGGAATTCATTGCGTGCAGGGGACGGATGGCGGTGCCTTATACGGTACGGATTCCGTCGATGAGCAGCTGGCTCTGGAAAAGATGCTGGATCTCAGTTTTGATGACCTTCTGGCAATGCGCAAGGCGGAAGCGAAGGTGGTGGAACAGGGACAGAAAGGATTTGAAACAAAGGCGGAGGCGCTGCGTAAGAATAATCAAGCGATGCCGATTGATCGGTATTACCGGAAGAGAATACAGGAAAGCGCACCGGTTTCTGTTCCCTTATTGAGCGCATCGCTGAAGTTTGACTCAGAAGTGGAACTCAAACGCCGTATCGATACATTTCCGGAAGACAGATATCCGATTATCATTGCGGGCGGAAGTTTTAACAGTGACTCTCATTTCACCAAAGTGCGCATGTCCTGCATTGAACAGATTGATCATATGATTGAAACATTGGATCCCTCTCAGGTGTTCTTTGTCGTAGGAGATCGGTTAAGCGGCTATGAAAAGTATTTGATTGAACGCTGTGCCGGGCGGTTTCAGATCTTTGCGATTGTCCCTTCCAGAATCAGTGCCTATGAACGGAACCGACTTCTGGAAAGTCTGGTATCCGTGGTGATTTCCATTGAACAGAATGGAATGGGTCTGTATAAGAGTTTTGCGTATGAGATCTTCAAGCGTAGACCATCCACAGTGATTGCCTTTGATGGAAACTCCGCCGGAGCTAATCTCATCCAGGAAGCTAAAAATGGGAAATACCGTGCCCAGATCCTGGTGAGTGAACATTCCCGCGGATTGCGTCCTAAGGCAGAGTCACTGAAAGGCTATGTGACATTGTTTGGCAATGATACTGATTTATCTCAACAGATTCAACCACATATCAATCAATTGGACGGTTGATTAGAGAATGTCGGTTACGATCAGTGTTTCTTCGTTTACGACAAACACAATCGTATGACCTTCATAACTCATGCGGTATTCCCGATTCGGGTCATGGTGA
Source organism: Solobacterium sp. (assembly GCA_017469355.1). Taxonomy (GTDB): domain Bacteria; phylum Bacillota_I; class Bacilli_A; order Erysipelotrichales; family Erysipelotrichaceae; genus Bulleidia. Next base: position 2,157 of record JAFUGM010000008.1, read on the forward strand.
AACGCAGGCCGTGGGTCGCAGGAAAGAATCTGTCGCAACGCGTCTAACTGCGCACTGGAGAATATGGTTTTCGCAGTTGGAGGCAGCACCGCTTCCAACAATTTGGCCGTTGGACAGGCATAGCCGGACTTGGCTTCACTTATGGCATCCGCATAGGGAAGATAGGGCTTGATATCATAAATCGGCGTTCCATCCATAAGGTCTACGCCCGACACATGAATTACTGGTCCTTCCGATGACTCCTGCTCTAATGACTCCAGTCGCACTGCACTGAGGCCTAAGGAATTGGGACGTAAGGGGGAGCGAGTCGCAAATACACTCAGGCGTTTCTTTCCGCCAAGCTTTGGTGGACGTACGGTCACATTCCATGGCTCTTCTGCGTTTTCAGAAAAACCCCAGATCAGCCAGAGGTGAGAATACGCTTCCAGCCCCTTCAGGATTCCATCTTTCCGGTACTCCGGTTCAAAGACAATCGTTCCCTGGAGTGCAGGCGCAAGACATCCCTGACGGGGAATTCCGAATTTCTCTGTCATCCCGGTGCGCATTATGGCGATCGGATGAATGGTCATGGAAGAAGAGTTAGTCTGTGTCATCGCTCGTATTGTATCTGGTTTTTGCGCATTGCATAAGAAAAACCATACCTTGTTATTTGATGAAAAACAGGGTTGACAAGGAAATGCTTGTCTTTTAGGATGAGATTGTTGATAAGGATTGTTACTCTTCGGGAGGCATCACTGAGATCGATATTCGGTTTTGGGTGTGTACCGGAGAGTTTTTCTATAAAGGGGAAATATGAAGGTTGTTAAGAAAATCAATAACAACGTGGCGATCTGTGTAGACGGAGATGGAAATGAACTCATCGGGTTTGGTAAGGGAATCGGTTTCCCGAAAACTCCCTATGAACTGACAGATCTCAGTAAACTGGAACGTACGTTCTATGGTGTCAGCCCGGAAAACTTCAATCTGCTCGAACAGATTGACAAGGATTACTTTGACGCCGCTGCAGTGATTGTGGAGTTCGCAGAACGTAAGATCGACAACCAGCTCAATCCCAACCTGGTGTTCACTCTGGCAGATCATCTCAGCTTTGCGGTCGAACGCACAAAGAAGGGGCTCACGGTAAAGATGCCCAATGCGGGAATCCTGGAAGCGCAGTATCCGGTGGAAATGGGCGTTGCTCGACAGGCCAGAGAGTATCTGAACAAACGGTTTCAGGTACGGCTTGGACGGGATGAAATCGCAAGTGTTGCCCTGCATCTGATTAATGCTCAGATGAGCATTAATCCATCGCAGGATAACATTGACCGGGAAGAGGTATGTGAAGAAATCACAAAGCTGATCGAATCCTCTCTTTCAATCACCATGGAACGCTCCAGCTTCAATTACACGAGATTTCTGACTCATCTTGAATACATGCTGGACCGCTCTGAAACAAAGACGATGATCTCGACGGACAATCGGATGATGTTTAATTCTCTGAAAGAGCAGTTCCCGGAGGTATTCCTGTGCTCAGAGCAGATTGAAAACTATATTGAGCAGCGCCTGAACTGGCGCCCCAATGATGAAGAAAAACTCTATCTGATGATTCATATCAACCGGCTTCGGTCCCGGGAGTCCTGATGAAGGCAGAGTTCGTGCAGAACGCGCGCTGTACGATCTGATAAATCAAGTAAAACAAAGGAGAAAAACTATGGCAGACAACAGGAAAATCGCTGAAGACGTTCTTGCGGCAGTAGGCGGAAAGGACAACGTTACATTCGTTACTCACTGCATCACACGTCTTCGCTTCAATCTCAAAGACAATTCCATCCCTAAGGATGATGAGATCAAGGCAATTAACGGTGTTATCGGCGTCAATCGCGCCGGTGCGCAGTATCAGGTCATTATCGGTCCGAACGTCGATACGGTATACAAGGAACTGTGTGGAATCGGTGGCTTTGCGGTTCAGGATGCGATCGATGAAAATCTTGACGCACCGAAGGAAAAGCGTCCCTTCAGCCTGAAGAATCTTGGCACTGATATTCTTGACGCACTTTCCGGATCCCTGACTCCGGCAATCCCGGTCATGTTGGCCGCATCCATCTTCAAGATGTTATGCGCAGTACTTGGCCCGTCAATGTTAAATGTGCTTCCGGAAACTTCCGATCTCTATACACTGTTTACATTTGTCGGAGATGCCGGATTCTACTTCTTCCCGGTTCTGATCGGTTATACCGCAGCTAAGAAATTCGGTCTTAACCCGGCAATGGGTATTTTCTTCGGTGCGATTCTCATTCATCCAACTGTCATCAGTCTGGTAAATGAGGGTGTTTCCTTCCGGGTATTTGGAATCCCTGCAAATCTGCAGAACTACTCCAGCACGATTCTTCCGATTCTGTTAACCGTATGGATCGCATCTTATGTCGAGAAGTACTGCAAGAAGGTCATTCCGGATTCCTTACGGGTACTTGGTGTTCCGACCATCACTACACTGGTGATGTTACCGCTGATGTTCATTGTTCTGGGCCCTCTGGGTGGCTTCCTTGGAAACTACATCTGTGCCGCAATCATCTGGTTCGGTAATGTTGCAGGGCCGATCGGCGCAATGATTATTGGTGGTCTCTGGGAGTTCCTGGTCATGACAGGTATGCATCAGGTTATGATTTCACAGATGATCATGGTCTTCACCGAAACTGGTTACGATCCCGTGATTACGCTTGGTGCGGTAAGCGCATCTCTTGCGGTAACCGGAATGTGCCTTGGTTATTGGCTTGCGACCAAAAACAAGGAACAGAAGAGCCTTGCGATGACCAACACGATCGCCGCATTTATCGGTGGTGTAACAGAGCCGGGTATCTACGGTACCGGTGTTGCGAATAAGAAGCCTTTGATCGGTATGATCGCTGGTGGAGCAGCTGGTGGACTCTATGCTGGACTGGTCGGTGTTAAGGCATTCAACCTCGTACCGGTGGCTAACTTCCTCGCTCTTACTGCATATGTTGGCGGAAACAGTGCAAATCTGATCAACGGTGTTATCTCCGGTGTTATTTCCATTATTGTCGCTGCAGCTGTCACCTTCGTGATCTGCCGTAACGACGGATAATCTGAATCAATTCCATTTCGAAGGCATGTTTTCAAAACATGCCTTCATTCGCTAGAATTAATGTTGAAAGAAGGAACAAGTGTGAATAAAATGACATAAGAAATAAGCAAATAAGCCGCATTAAAAACAGAATATCAAAGCTAGACATCAAAATACTCAGCTTGTAGCAGCGCTTCTTTCGTCATCTGGCATTGAAAATGATTTGATGATCTGATTAA
>JAFUGM010000009.1 GCA_017469355.1 Solobacterium sp.
AATGGGAATAATCGTATTCCTACCTGATCTGCAAATACTGTCCTAAGCTACGGCAAATAGTTTGACCACTGTAGTGGAATCAGAAGCTGTGACAGGCAAATAATCTGATTTTACGACTGCAAATAATTCGCCGAACCACAATTATGGATGTGACAGGATCAGCGCCAGTATATGGCTTATAACGTTCGACGGAATAGACCTTCGCATTCTGAATCAATATCAGGGTTGGACTATCTGTTTCTTGAAAGGAATCATAATCAAATTCTGTAACACTGTCTTTGAGCAGTTGATCCTCTTTATTGGTTCCTTCAAATAATGAAGTATGTTCTGAAAGGAATGACCATTGATCATCATTGAGACAATAGGATTGAACCCGCATACCTTCAAGGTAAGCGATCATCGAAGCGGCAGATTCCTGCTGAACTCCGTTTTGATAAACGACCGGATAGGACTTCTCTGTATCGTGATATTGGATCGTACGAATCAGAGTTCCATCGAACCTGTTGTTGTTAAATGTGCCTGTCATCGTGATTTCATGTCCATCACTTTGATAGATGAAGGTTCCCTTTCCCTGGGCAGGCCCTGCGGACAGTTCACCATCATAGCGTCCCTCAAGGGATTCTGAAGGAGTGTTAATGATGAATGATTCTGCCGAGACAACTCCTGGGCCTTGTGGGGCACCATTGATCCAGGTTCCCTGAAACAAGAACCCATCTGATATGAATTCTCCTTCGCCAGAAGGAAACTGATCTGCGACCTCACCGGTATAAATACCGGAAATGGATTGATCGAAAAAGGATATGGAATAGGGAACCTGTTCCACATTGCCGGAAAGGAATACTCCTTCCTCGAAGGTACCTTCGACCAGTTCATCGCCTTGCAGTATTGCGCTGCCTTCCCCGTTTGGGAGTTTTTGTTTTACTTCGCCGGTATAAACAGAAGGCGTGGGATTGCCAAAAACAGTAATCTCAGTTTCCTGATCACTTACCGTACATCCTGCTAGAAGCAGGAATGAGAGAACTAGAAGAATTCGTTGTTTCATGGGTACTATTCTAACTCAGGAAACAGGTTGTTTTCAGACTGTCTTTTCAGTGGGGAATCGCTTACCATAAAGACTATGAGACAGTTAATGAAATGCTTGACAGCAGTTTGTATGGGAATCGCAGTGATGTCTTTTCATCTGCGTACGGTAGAAGCGGAACTGGTGGAAAAAGCCTGGGGGCAGGGCAGTTCCAATACATTTATTCTTGGATTGAATAATGCGGTTGGATCAGCGGTGAATATCTATACGCTGAAAGGAACGGAATCCACGATTCTTCATCATACCGGTAACTACAACGGGGTCAATTATGACATGTTGGAAGTTGTGCCATCGGAAACTACATTTATCAAGGTAGACTACATGGGTTACGCGGAGTGGCTCAATGATATCTATGACTGGGGACTGATCAGTGAGGGATATGTACGTGCCGGAGGAATCAATGCGAATTATTATTCCTGGATTACCAATCCTAACCATGGACAGCCTGTAGGTGGTGTGCGCATGGCAGGGAAGTGGACAGATTTTCGCGGAGAACCAAATCTTCCGGATTATGGCAGTGGGTATGTTACAGCATATTGGGATCGGACTGGCTTAATGCGCTTAGTGTACAGTGGGGAAAATGTCGTGGAAGGAACCACCGAATGGATTGGTGAAAAAGTAGAATCAGAATGTGCTGTTTCCGGCTCCTATACATATCTTGTGGATGGGGAGAGAAATGACCTTACCGATGGTTATGGATGGTATGAATATCATCATAATGATTATGCGTTCTGTTGCCTGGCTCAAAAAGAAGATGGCACGTATTATCTGATCAGTTTCTGGAATGGAATGCGGGATGAAAATGTACAGGATTTCCTGTTGAGTCTTGGTGTGGCCAATGCGCTCCGTTTGGATGGCGGTACAAGTACATCCATGGTTTATGAAGACAGTGTAGTTAAAGAAGCAGAATAAGCACATCTGGTGATCATAAAAAGAAAAGCTCGCCTCTTACGGGAAACCCATGGGGACGAGTTTTTTGAATGTTACAGTTCTACTTCTTTTTGATATACCAGAGAAACCTTTCCACTCATGAGGATGGTTCCTTCTGGTGTTGCGGATACCTCGAGAATTCCACCCGGCTGTGTTAATGAAACAGACACGGGTTGACCAGTCTTTTTGGCAAGATAGGCACCGACGGCAGAACTTCCGCTCCCACAGGCATTTTCCCAACACATGGTATCTGCCTGCTTCACATAAACAAGGGGAGTCAGGGAGGAATGCGTGTGGTCATAATACATAAGCCCAATCGCTTCCTGGTCTAACGCTTGACACCACTGCCGCGCGAGAACTTCCGCATTGGCTTTGGTGGAAGTGTCTTCCAGAATTACATGCGCAATTCCCTCAAAGAACACCACTGGATAAACAGCGGTTTCAGACAGTTGACGAAGCTCGATCGAAACTGGTTTCATCATCTTCAGAGTTCCCCGGGCGGAGTGCTTACACATAGAAGAAAGCGTGACGGTAACAGGTGCGTCACTGCCGGAGACTTCAACTGTGATACGGTCACTTTCTCTGGGTGAACCAAGCGCATGAATTAAGGCTGCACTCATTGCCGCATTCCCACAGAATTCACCACCTGCCATACGCAGCGCAATATCACAATGATCAGAAGTACTCAGGAACCCGACCTGTTCCGCTTCTGGCTCCAGTGCCATCAGCTTTCGGGCTGTTTCAGGCTGTGATTCTATCGGAACTGGTGTTTCCACAAGAATAGTCATATTCCGTGTTGGATCCATGAGGAAGTAAGAGAGCTTCTGACTCATTGCTGGTAATTCCTCAGGAATTGTTTTGTGCGTTCCTGCTGGGGATTGCCGAAGACATCTTCCGGATCTCCCTCTTCGACAATAACGCCGCCGTCCATGAATACAACACGGTTACTTACCATGCGGGCAAATGGCATCTCATGGGTGACAATAACCATGGTCATTTTCTCTTCCGCAAGCAGACGAATGACCTTCAATACTTCTCCCGTCAGCTCTGGATCCAGGGCGCTGGTCGGTTCGTCAAAGAAGAGAATTTCCGGTTCCATTGCCAGAGCACGCGCAATCGCAACACGCTGCTGCTGGCCACCGGATAACTGACCCGGATAAGCATCTGCCTTATCTTCCAGTCCCATTTTCCTTAACAGCTCCATGGCTTTTGCCTGAGCGGCTTCCTTGGATTGTTTCTTAACCGATACCGGAGCGTCCATGACGTTCTTCAATACGGAAAAGTGAGGAAAGAGATTAAACTGCTGGAATACCAGGCCAAATCGCCGTTGCGCTTTCTGCAGGTCTGCAGAAGAACGGTAGACTGCTTTTCCATCAGTGGTTGTGACGGCGGTGATATCACGATAACGGATTTCACCAGCGTCAATGGTTTCAAGAAAGGTGGCACACCGCAACAGTGTACTCTTACCGGACCCGGAGGGACCGATAATACTGACCACTTCACCTTTATTGACGGAAACACTGATATCTTTTAATACATTGTTTTCCCCGAAACTCTTCCGGATGTTATCCATCTGGAATACAGTTTCACTCAGATTACTTTCCTTACCCATATCGCACCTCCTCAGTCATAGTATTTGAATGCCTGTTCCAGGCGTTCCATCGCATACGCGACGAGGTAATTCGCCACAAAGTAGAAGACACCCGCAATCAGGAAGGGTGTAAAGCTTGTCTGAGAGGAGGAGATCTGCTTAGCGATGGAGAAGACTTCACTGTAGGCAAGAGAGAACGCAAGTGATGTGTCCTTGACCAGTGTGATGACTTCATTAGTGATCGCTGGAAGAATGGTCTTAATCACCTGAGGAAGAATGATCTTGAAGAAGGTCTGAAACTTACTGTAGCCAAGTACCTGCGCAGCTTCATACTGTCCCACAGGAATCGCTTCGATACCAGCCCGATAGATTTCCGCAAAGTACGCCGCGTAATTCAAAGAGAACCCAAGCAGAATTGCGGTAAACCGATATCCACTGATAGACAGACGGAACAGATAATACGGAGAAAAATACCACACCAGCAGCTGTAGCATCAGCGGGGTTCCCCGCATAATGGCGATAAACACTTTGGTGATACCGCTGATGACTGGGAATCTGCTTTTCCGCAACAACATCACCACAAGTCCTAATGGCAATGCGAACAGCAGGGTGAGAAAGAAGATCGCGCATGTTCGAAACATGCCCGGTATCATTGTCGATAACATGGTAGAAAAGCTCATAACAGGTACTCCTTATGGAAATCCCGCCGTAAGGGCGGGATCAAGTGATTACTGATCGTTGGCGATTAAGTAGGAACCGGCGGTAACGTCGATCGCTACAGCGTCGATCGCGCCTGCCTTCAGATCGTTGTACGCAACGGTGTAGGTCTCATAGATCTTAAGATCACCAAACGTCGCCGCAAGGTCTGCCCGATCTCCTTCCAGCATTTCTGCCGCAGAGGTGGAGATCTGTACTCCTACGGTCTTTCCCGCAAGGTCATCCAGTGTTTTGATTCCGGAGTTGCTGGAAACCATGATCATCTGCGTATTGCTGGAATAAGTGATACCCCAGGTATACATATCTTCCCGGCCTTCTTTGGTGAAACCGGACCAGATGCAGTCACAGGAACCAGCATTCAGCTCCGCATCCTTGAAATCCCAGTTAAACGGTACTGCTTCATATCCCCATCCGAGGTATTCACATACTGCCTGTGCCAATTCGACATCGAATCCTCCGACCGAGCCATCATCCTGAAGGTAGGAGTAAGGCGGATAGTCGAGATCAAAGCCGTGCTTGAAGGTGAAGTTGGGATCGCCAGAACCCTGTTCTGCGATTTCATCATCACTGATATCCTCTGCCTTGAGACTCAGATAATCCTTGATATCAGGATACTTCTCTGCGATTTCCTGATAGGTGCCATTTTTCACGAGTGCTTTCACTGCTGCGGTAACGGTTTCTGCCAGTTCATCATCCCCGATACGGAAGCCGATCGCATAGCTTTCGGTGCCAAGTGTTTCATCGAGGAATCCATACGTTACCGCATCGGAACTGCCGGAGGAACTTCCGGATCCACACGCGGCAAGTGTCACTGCGCAGGCAAGTGAAACAAGTGTGCTGAGTAATTTCTTCATATAACCCCCTTGGTACAGAATTTCTTTGAAACTTCTGTACACGAGATTCATTTTAACTTACATTTATACGAAACTGAAAGCCCTTAGTTTCAGAAAATTCTTTCATTTTCAGGGAGAAGAGTGTTTTCTGTTATGATGGCGTACAACAGAAAGGCATTATATATGGGAAATCAGATTGACCATGGAAGAGACTATGACTGGGGTAAAGTATCCCGGGAATATGCCCGTTATCGGGATATCTATCCGACAGAGTTTTATGCACGGATTTTAAATAAAGGGCTCTGCCTCAGAGGACAGAAGGCACTCGATGTCGGTACTGGTACAGGGGTACTTCCAAGAAATCTTTATGAATATGGGGCAGAATGGACGGGAATTGATCCTTCTGAACCCCAGATCCAGCAGGCGATCCGACTTTCTGAAGGAAAGAAGATCCGTTATGAGGTAATGTCGGCGGAAGATATGTCATTTGCGGACCACAGCTTTGATGTGATCACGGCGTGCCAGTGTTACTGGTACTTTGACCATGAGAAAACTTCTCGTACGTTCTATCGCGTTCTGAAACCGGGAGGGCACCTTGTACTATTGGTCATGTCCTGGCTTTCCTATGAAGATCCGATTGCGGCGGAGAGTGAACGTATCGTTCAGCGCTATAATCCAGAATGGACTGGCGGAGGGGAGAGAGAACATCCGATTCAACTTCCATCCTGCTATGAAGATCAGTTTGAAGTTTCTGGCAGTGAGACCTTTCGATTAATGGTTCCTTTTACAAGAGATACCTGGAATGGCCGTATGAAAGCTTGCCGGGGTGTTGGGGCCAGCCTGTCAGAACCGTTATTAAAGGAATGGGAAGCAGAACATATGAATTTCCTGAAGGAATCCGCTCCTGAGTCCTTTGACGTATTGCACTATGGTGCCATACTTGATCTGAAACGGAAATGAATATAAACGGAGTAACAGCGATGAGTGAGAACAGTGGAATTGACCGGGAGTTTGATGATGCATTTCTGAAACGCATCACAGAAGAAGCTGCTTTGATTACAGAAGAAATTATCTCTATGGCATCCTTAACCGAAGGGGATCTCTTTGTGGTGGGATGTTCAAGCAGTGAGATTGCCGGAGAACGGATTGGTACCTGTTCCAGTCTTGCGACCGCAAACGCCGCCTGGGCGGGAATCCACCCGATACTTCAGGCGAACGGTATCTTCTTAGCGGCACAATGCTGCGAACACCTGAACCGTGCACTGATTGTGGAACGGGAAGTGATGAAGCAGTATGGATTGGAAGAGGTGAATGTCATCCCACAGCCAAAAGCAGGCGGTTCCTTTGCGGTACAGGCGTGGGAGAATATGCGTTCGCCAGTGGCAGTTGAACATCTGAATGCCCATGCAAAGGCGGGACTTGATATTGGAGGAGTTCTGATTGGAATGCATATACATCCGGTTGTGGTTCCCTTAAAACTGCATACAACGATGATCGGTAATGCGCGGGTGATTGCGGCGAGAAGTCGTCCGAAGTTTGTCGGAGGAAGCCGGGCAGTCTATAACAACGATCTTTTATAGGAATGAGTCGTAATGCATTTGTATTGAACCAACTGCGTTCTGGAGGGATATCGCCAATGATATATACAGTGACATTGAATCCATCGTTGGATTATGTGATTGAAGTAGACCGGTTTCAAACAGGTCAGATTAATCGTGCCAGCCGTGAACATCTTTATTATGGCGGGAAGGGAATTAATGTTTCCTGTATTCTTCATGAACTGGGTGAAGAAAGCACCGCACTTGGCTTTATCGCCGGCTATTCTGGACGGATGATACAGGATGGGCTGCGTGAGAATGGAATATGTACGGACTTTGTGGAAGTGAAGCAGGGGTTTACCCGAATCAATGTCAAATTGAACTCGGAAGAAGAAACAGAGATTAACGGTGTCGGGCCATTGATCAAAGAGGCAGAATTCGAGGAATTGAAACGGAAATTGGAACGCCTGAAACAAGGGGATACCCTGATTCTTTCCGGAAGTGTTCCTTCCTGTCTGCGGGTGGATGCGTATGAAGAATTGATTTCCTCTTTGAAAGAGGAAGTGACACTTGTGATAGATATCCAGAAGAATCTGTTTCAATTGTTAAAATACCGTCCGTTTTTGATTAAACCAAACCATCATGAACTGGCAGAACTGTTTCATACAGAACTCAGCAGTGAAGAAAAAATCATTCAAAACGCCAAGCGGCTTCAGGATATGGGTGCACGTAATGTATTGGTATCTTTAGCAGAGCAGGGTGCTATCCTGCTTGATGAAACAGGGACGATTCACCATGCTCCAGCTGCTTCTGGAACGGTTGTCAATTCCGTAGGTGCCGGCGACTCCATGGTCGCAGGGTTTCTTGCGGGGTATCGAAAGACAAATGATTACGCGTATGCATTAACACTTGGGACCGCATGCGGCGGCGCTACGGTATTTCAATCGGGTCTAGCGTCAAACGTGGATATTGAAACTGTGCTTGCGCAGCTCCACTGGCAATGAATTGATCGATTTAACGCAATTCCATAGAAGCCCCCACCTCTTAGCGTAAGCGAAGGTGGTGGGAGTATGTCACCGTGTCATGACAGACTGCTCGTCCCGCTTCTGACGGCGGTAAGACGCAGGGCTGGAACCGATATGTTCTTCGAATTTTCGATAGAAGAATCCTTTATTACTGTAACCAATCAGATACATGATCTCCTCTACAGAAAGAGAAGTTGTCTCCAATAACAGCCTTGCACGCTCCATGCGCAGATAGATCAGATAAGCGGAGTAGGTAAGACCAGAGAATTCTTTGATCAGCAGATTGATGTAATTCATATGGTAGTGAAACTCCATGGAAAGGTCTTCCATGGATACAGAATTAATATGTTCACTGATATATACCGAAATAGATTGAAAGAGTTTCTGCCGATAGGTTTTCATATCATGGGTAATCATGGAAGAGCGGTATCCGGAGGCGAGTTCATCCATGAGCCGTACCAGATACCCTTTTGCGATTTCCAGATATCCGGGCCGCTCATCCTTGGCTTCCCGGAAGATGTTCCGCAGGTAATGATTGATATCTTCATCCGCGATGCGTGTTTCGGGAACGAAGCGAAGACAGGCACGTTCCTGTTGGCGATTCATTAACTCAGATCGAAGAAAACTCTGCAAGGGATTCAAGGAAATTTCAGAAAGAAGGGATTCGTTAAAGAACATCGGATCGATACTGATATTCATAAACAGACAGTCACTGTTCAACGATTCCTGACGCTGATGACCTGAACTGAACACGCAGATATCATTTTCCTTTAATACCAGGGGTTCCTGTTCCAGCAGGATAGATTGTTCTCCGGAAAAGATATAGCGGATTTCCACATAATCCGTAATAAACGGGTGAAATGTTGGATCACTCAATTCCAGACGAATGGGTTCTCCATTTGAAAACAACAGATTGGTATAATGCCCGTTATCGACTTTTTGAACCGATATGGTAATGGTGCGTGTTACCTGGTGGATTTCCTTCCCATCACGGCGGTCTACGCGGTATCCAAGATCAAAGCTCCCTTGAGATAATTGGGAAAAACTGGAACGAAGGGTTAAGGACGGCTCTTTGTAATAGGTGGAAATCTGTTCGTATAACCTGGATGATTTAGTTGCCATAATGTGAAATCCGTTACTGTAATATGGCTGAATTATAGCAAATAAACGTGAGTTTAATAAATTAACGTGAAATAGGTAACGAATTTTAGAGAGAGTGAATGAATCCGGTAATCGTGAGATTTTAATGTAAAACTTATCTTGATATCGTAAACAAGGAGATGCGATATGGCAAAGATGAATTATCAGCAGATGTCAGAAGACATCATCCGCCTGGTGGGAGGGGCGGAAAACATTCGTAAAGCAAGTCATTGCTTTACAAGACTACGGCTGGATCTCTTGGATGGCTCCAAGGCAGACATCGAGGCGATCAAAAAAGTGCCTGGCACAAAGGGTGTCGTAGTAAACAATGGTCAGGTACAGATTATTATCGGACAGAATGATATTGAAGAGATGTATGAGGTATTCTGTGCTGCTTCTGGAAAGGAAACCAGCGCTGCAGTAGATGAGAACCTTGATTCTTCCAATGAAAGCAAAGTGAACCGGTTCCTGAATGGACTTGCACAGATCTTCATCCCGGTATTCCCGGCACTTGCGGCAGGAGGTCTTCTCAAAGCGCTGCTGATTGCGGCAATGTTCAGCGGGAAGTTTGACACTAGCACGAGCACCTTCACCTTCCTGATGATGTTCTCGGATGCGGTATTCTACTTCCTTCCGATGTTTCTTGCATATTCCAGTGCACAGGTATTCAAGGTAAAGCCGATTCTGGCGATGCTGATTGCGGCAGTATTGCTTCATCCGACCTATACAGGTATGGCAGAAGGCGGAACGCTGTTTGGCTTATCGGTACCGGCAGTAGATTATTCCTCAACAGTATTCCCGATTATTGTCAGCACATTGATCCTCAGCTATCTTGATCGGGCACTTCGCCGGGTCATCCCGAAGAGCTTTGCCGGGCTTCTGGTACCGCTGATTGATCTTCTGGTAATGGCTCCGATCATGTTAATTGCGGTAGGACCGTTTGTAAACTGGCTGTCCAACACTATCGGAAATGCATTTATCTGGCTTTATAACGCAACCGGCATCATTGGCGGAGCTGTATTTGGGGCAGTATATCCCTTCCTGGTATTTACCGGGCTTCATCACGCAGTGGTTCCGGTGGAACTCCAGAGCCTTGCGACCCTGGGCTATGATCCGTTTCTTGCCTTATGCGCAGCTGGCAATGCGGCAGTCGCAGGTGCCAGCCTGATGGTTGCAATTGATTCCCGGAATCCTGAATTTAAAGGCCTTGCGTTATCTTCCGGTATCACTGGCCTGATTGGAACAACAGAACCGGCGCTCTATGGAATTCTCGGTATCCTCAAACGTCCCTTTATCGCAACTGCGATTGGCGGTGCTGTAGGCGGAGCGATCATGTCCGCATTCAAAGTCTATGGCTCTGGTCTTGGTCCGGTTCCCCTGGCAGGAATAGGAATGTTCCTGGGCGATAAGTTTCTGTTCTATGTCATTGGTGTAATCGCTTCTGTTGCGGTGGCGATGGTTATGACGCATATCATTCGCTTTGAAGACGTCAAACTGGATAACGAATAATAGAAGGAGCGATGAACATGACATTTCCCGAACACTTCCTCTGGGGCGGATCCTTCGCAGCCAATCAGGTGGAAGGCGCATATAACGAAGGTGGCAAAGGTTTGTCCGAAGTGGACATCTTCCCAAAAAGTGATCGTAAACACGGAGGAATATTCGGGCTGCCTTATGATGAACTGTGTTTCGCAATGAATGATACGGATGACCAGAAGTATCCCAAGCGTAGAGGAATCGACTTCTATCATCGCTATAAGGAAGATATCGCGTTGTTTGCGGAGATGGGATTTAAGGTATTGCGATTCTCCATTTCCTGGCCGCGTATTTTCCCGAATGGTGATGAGGAAGAACCTAACGCAGAAGGGATTGCCTTCTACCATAACGTAATCAATGAATTGAAGCGATATGGAATAGAACCGCTGATCACAATGTCTCATTTTGAGATGCCATTGAATCTTGCGCTCAAGTATAACGGGTGGACTGATCGTCGACTGATTCAATACTTTGAACGCTATGCGGAAACACTGTTCCGTGAATATGCCAAGGATGTGAAATACTGGATCACCTTCAATGAAATTGACGCGACCATTCATATCCCATTCTATGGCGCTGGTATTATTCCAGAACATACGGATAATCTTGAACAGGCAAAATATCAGGCACTTCATCATCAGTTTGTCGCGAGCGCGCTTGTGACAAAACTGGCTCATACATCCTATCCAGAAGTCAAAATCGGATGTATGGCAACCAAGAATCTGAAGTATCCCGCTACCTGTAAGCCTTCCGACTGTATGCAGTGGCTGAAGGAAACAGAGATGGATGGATTCTATACAGATGTGCAGGCATTTGGAGAGTATCCGTACTTCATTCGGAACTTATGGAAAACGCAGGGAATCGAAGTACAGATTACCGATGAAGATCGTAAAGTACTGAAAGAGAATACGGTGGATTTCATCTCATTCAGCTATTATGCGTCCTTAGTGACATCTGCGGATGGCGCAGGAAAAGAAAAGACAAGCGCAAATCTATTGGTAGGGGAGAAAAACCCTTATCTGAAACAGACTCCATGGGGTTGGCAGATTGACCCGGAGGGGCTCCGGTTCTCTCTAAATCAGATGTATGATCGATACAAACGGCCGTTATTTGTCGCGGAGAATGGACTTGGGACATTCGATGAATTCAATGGTGAGACCGTGGAAGATGATTATCGAATCGATTATATTCGGGATCATATCCGTGCTGTAGGTGCTGCGATTGAAGATGGAGTGGATGTCTTCGGATACACCTATTGGGGTTGTATTGACTGTATCTCCGGTTCTACCTCAGAGATGTCGAAGCGCTATGGCTTCATCTATGTGGATCAGGATGATGATGGCAACGGAACGAAAAACCGTTATCCGAAGAAGTCATTCTATTGGTATCAAAGATGCATCGCATCTAACGGAACCGATATTGATTGAATACAAGCGGGCAGATGACACTTATCTGTCCGTTTTTTGACTGTAACCATTGGTGTGCGTTGGTGCGTAAATTGGTGCGTTTAAAAGCTGACCGATTTCGTGACAGGCAGCCAAACAAAAACGAGTGGGCAGGAGGAAGAGAACATCTGCCACACTCGTTTTTTATGAGATACAGTTGGAGAATTAAGCAGCTCCCCAACCACCATCAACTGCCAATTCTGCACCATTGATGTAATCTGCTTCATCACTGGCCAGGAACAGTACCGCATTTGCGATTTCCTTAGGATCTCCGACCTTTGCGGGCATGGTAGCCATGGAAAGCTTCAGCTTTTCATAACCTTCCATATTTGGCATACCCATAGAGTTGGAAATCTCCGTCGCAAATCCACCAGCAATAATTGTATTGGAACGAATACCTTCATTCTTATACATATATGCGGTGTTTCTGCTCAGTGTTACAACCGCAGACTTGGATGCGCTGTATACGACACCTGCACAGGATTTATACGCTCCTTCAGAAGCGATATGAACAATCGAACCCTTGGAACCCTGCGCCTTGAAGGTGTTAACTGCTTTCCGAGTTGCGTAGAATGGTCCATATACATTGACATTAAATACACTCTGCAGTTTCTCATCGCTGAACTCACCGATCGGCTCCATACCATCCATGATTCCCGCATTATTGACAAGAATGTCGAGAGCTCCGAACTTCTCTACCGCAAAATCAATCATCGCTTCGTTGACTTCCTTGGAAGAAATATCTCCAGGATAGGGAAGAACCGTTCCTTCTTCCTCTTTCAGGGATTCTGCCAGTTCTTCCAGACGTTCTTTTCTTCTGGCTACTGCGACGACATTTGCGCCTTCCTTTGCGAACAGGGTAACAATCTCCTTGCCCATTCCACTGCTGGCACCGGTAACAACGGCGGTCTTTCCACTTAATCTGCCCATATCGGACCTCCTTTTCTGAGTTGTGAAAAATAAGTATATTCTCACAATAACACATAGTTTAGAGATTCACTACCGCATTCAAACAATTTTCGAGTTTTGTAAAAACAGGGTAAGATACCCTTGTATATGTTATTGACAACGCACATTACTCCGGATTTTTCCGGAGTGGAAGAAGTAAAACAACTTTATGAAGGTTCCTTCCCGGAAACGGAACGGATTCCATGGAAGCGGTTATGGAATCTGATGCCGGAAGGGACAATGGATGGATACTATTTAAATGGAAAGCTCACAGGCATGTCCTATGTTTACCGGTTTCAGGATATCGCTTATCTTGCATATCTTGCGGTAGTGAAGGAAGCACAGGGAAATGGCTATGGCACAGAAATCCTGCATCTTGTGAAAGAAACCTGTACAGACCGCAGGATTGTAGTGGATATCGAGGAAGTGGCGGCTCCAGAACTGGAACAGAAACAGCGCCGGAAAGACTTCTATCTGAATAATGGATACGAAAGCTGTCAGGTGTTCTATCGCTTCTTTTCCGTTGATTATGAATTGCTTTCAATCAATGGTATCGTGACTGCTTCGGATTGGCATGCTTTAGTTCGAACCATGTGGGGACCCTGGGGAAGACTTGCGAAGTTCCGTTAACCATGGATGAACAGCGTGGTTTTAAGGGCTCAATTTAAAAGGAAGGGCGTGCCCTTCCTTTACTGAGGGTCTTCCATCTGATCGCCAACCGACCAGTAATCACACATGGATCCGCCAGAGGCAATGGTTTCATTGCGGATCAGCCTGCCATGTTGGTAAGCAAACATAACCTTATCAGTTTCGCACAACGGGGTCATGATTTCCCCAAGACCTTTTCCCTTGAGATAACTGCAGATCGGGCAGACTGAGAAATAATAGTAGCTGCCGTCCCGATGCAGGGATTCATCGAAATGGACTTTCCAGGTGGTTGGATAGTTTTCTCCATTTCCTTTGTTATACCAGGCCTCATACTTCTTCATATCCCGGTACCATTTCTCCGGGGTTTTGTTCAGGTCCGTCATTGCGAAAAACGGTTTGACGGTGGTCAGAACATCGGTCATGACAACCGCCATATCGTCCGGAGTCAGTTTTCTGTCTGTGCCAAGCCAGGCACCGACAAACACATAGGCGAAATAGGCATTGCTTGCCATGGGGTTTCCTGACCCAAGATCGGGAGCTTCCTTTACCAGCTTCCGGTATTCCTTCTTTCCGTTTCGTATGGCAGAATCTGCCAGCTGCTGACCGTAACGTTTTCTGATACTGCGGCGGATCATCGGCGCAAACAGCATCCAGTAAAATCCATTCTGTTTCATCTCGTAACTTCCTGTTGTATGTGCTTCCATCATACATGGATGGAGTTAGTGTTTTCAAACTGTAATTAACGCCTTGACGCAATCATCAATCCTGGAAGAGCCTCTTCGAAATTGACCCCGTAAGTGTTGTGATTTTCTTCTGTCAAAGTTAGATGAATGGCATTTCGAATAAACTCACAGGCGATCTCTAACGCATCTTCCTGCGACTTTCCATTTAACAGTAAGCCAAGGTAGGCAGATGCCCACAGGTCTCCAGTCCCATGGAAACTCTCCGGTTCACGAATGGTTTCATAAATGGAAAAGGTGTCAGACGAAGCTTCATAAGCGGCGGCTCCCAGCTTATCCTCGGATAACGATACTCCGGTCAGGATCGCTGTCTTTGTCCCAAGATCACAAAGTGACTTCAGGAGATGACGGAGTTCCGGCTCGGTATAGGATTCCTGATAGGGAAGGTCCAGCAGGAGACTGGCTTCGGTAAGATTTGGAACTATGATGTCGGCAGAAGCGCACAGCGTTCGCATTTCCTTTACAAAGTCTTCCGTAAATCCGGCATACAGCTTCCCATTATCTGCCATGCATGGATCCACCAGACGAAGGCCGTCAAACTCAGAAAATAAACGCTTTGCGATATCAATCTGGGCAATCGAGCCAAGATAGCCGGTATACAGCGCGTCGAAATGGAATCGTTCCTGTTTCCAGTGATCCATGATGTGAAGAAGATCCTCTGTCAGATCACGAAAGGTGAAGCCGGAAAACATGGTATGTGTGGACAGAACAGCGGTTGGCAGCACTGCGGTTTCGATTCCCATGGAAGATAGCACGGGAAGTGCAACGGTCAGAGAACACTTTCCTACACAACTGATATCCTGCATTGTCACAATCTTTTTCATAACTGACGCTCCTTTGGCCCCATACATTATAATCGCTGTTTACTGTGGCTGATCCGTCGATAGCTGAGTATAGGAAAAAGCAATTACCTGTACCTTTTGAATAAAACTAATATAATAACGAAGAAGGCAAAAAACATGATCGTTACGCATGGAACTGTAAAAACCGGAATGTGCTGTTGTATGAAGTTGCTTTCGATATGCATTCGCGGTTGAACCAGACGTAACACCAAAGACGGATATCACGGATGCATGTACAAACAGCGTCCGTTTTATTTTGAGGGAAAGAAATACCAGTAGGGAGGACATCTTATGAAACGAGTATTCACTCTGATCACAACTGCCGCACTGACATTATCACTTGTCGGATGCGCCTCGGACTCGGGCAGCACACCTGCCGCCTCGGAAAATACCACACCTGCACAGGCTGAACCAACTCAGTCTGCAGAACCCACTGCAGCGGCTGCGAAAAACATTGTGAATGTCGGGGTTACCGATACACTCGGCAATGCGCTGAATCCGCTGAACATGGACTGGACATTCATCAATTACTATGCGACATCTCTGGAGTTCCTGCCGCTGGTACAGCTGGATAAGGATTATGAAGTGAATTACTCCATTGCCGAGTCCATCACCACCGATGATAACCAGACCTTCTATGTAAAACTGCGTGAGGATGCGGTATGGTCGGATGGTGTACCGATCACTTCCTCGGATGTCAACTTCACATTCATCAAGATGGCTGCTCCTGCGATTGCCAATCCTAACTTTGACTTCAGTGTCTTTGCGGGATATGGCGATGATGGTCTCACACCAGAGGGTGCGACAGAAGTAGAAGGCATTGAGATTCTGGATGATAAAGCACTGAACTTTGTCGTTAAGGATCACATCAGCTACAACACCTTCATCAACAACATCCTGAACTGGATTCTCATCATTCCGGAACATCGTCTTGGATCGCTCAGTGATGAAGAACTTCTGACTACCGATTTCTTCTCACATCCGGATGTCGTTTCCGGCCCGTATGCGGCAACTGACTTCGATGCGAACCACTACATTTCCTATACAAGAAATGAAAACTACTTCGGCGGAACACCGAATATTGAGAAACTGAACTTCCGTATCGTCGATGGAACGGAAATTCTGACTGGTCTGCAGTCTGGTGAAATTGACATCACACTTCCTACCAGTGCCAACATTCCGGCGGAAGACCGTGCCGCTGTTGAAGCACTTGCAGGATTTACCGCAACCTATACCGATCCGATTACTGATCAGATGACATTCATCAATACCTCGAAGATTACGGATGCGCGTGTACGCCGTGCAATCGTTGAGGGAATTGACAGAGAACAGCTCGTTGCGGGTCTCCTCAATGGCAAGGGTGAAGTCACTGATGGTTTTATCCCAAGCGGATCTCCGTTCTATGATTCCTCCAAGGAAAAGATTCCTTACGATCCAGAAGATGCCAAGGCGCTTCTGGAAGAAGCAGGATGGGACAGCTCCACGGTTGTGACATACTATGTCAGCTCCAGTGACGGCGATGTCGTTAAGGCGGCACAGATCATCAAGGAAGAGCTTGCGGTGATCGGCGTCAACATCGATATTCATACCGTAGACTTTGCGACATTGATGGAAGTCGGCGGATCGGATGAAGTGGATATCTTCTCCGTTCAGTACACGGTAACCCCGAATGATTACTACTCAGATGAAGCAGGTCTCATTGATATCCCTGAAGCCAGCTGGACTGGTGGATATACCAGAGATGAAATTCATGATCTGTTAATTCAGTCGCAGAATACTCCGGATCAGGAAGAAGTTGGAAAGATCTATGATCAGATTGATGACTATGTGATCGAAGATGTTCCGATGTTCTCACTGTACTTCCTTGGAAACCTCGGTGTTACCTCGAACCGTCTCAAGGGTGCAGAACCTTCCATCTACGGTGTTCTCAACAACGTTCAGAACTGGGAACTTACAGATTAACAACTCCATAAGTGCCATGGATCTCATGGCACTTATTCGGTATATTGGTATAACTTATGGAAAAACTGCTGGAAGTAAAAGATCTGCGAATCCGGTTCCGCAGTGACTTCGGCGTCAAGGAAGTCACGGATGGAATCAGTTTTTCCCTTGCGGAAAATGAGGCGCTGGGCCTTGTCGGTGAGTCAGGATGCGGAAAGAGCGTCACCGCCATGTCATTAATGGGCTTACTTTCAAAAAATGGCTCAGTAGGGGAAAACAGCAGTGCAATATTTGATGGGAAGGATCTGTTTCAACTGAGTGAAGCAGAACTGGATGAACTTCGGGGAAGCTCCATCTGTATGATTTATCAGGATTCCCTGTCTTCACTTAATCCCGTGCTGACCATCGGATCCCAGATGATCGAGGCAATCTGTCGACATCGGGAGCCAGATAAGGAACAGGCAAAGGAACTCGCGATTACCTATATGAAACAGGCTGGCCTGTCTGATCCGGAGAAACTGTTGAAAAAATATCCTCATCAGTTATCCGGCGGAATGCGGCAGAGAGTCATGATCGCGATGGCATTATCCTGTTCACCGAAACTGCTGTTAGCGGATGAGCCGACAACCGCACTTGATGTGACGATTCAGGCACAGATCATGGATACAATTCGCGAGATCCGAAGGAACCGGGAAATGGCGATGATACTCATCACCCATGATATTGGCTTGATTGCGGAGATGGTGGACCGTGTCATTGTGATGTATGCGGGACAGATTGTGGAAGAGACGGATGTGTATGAACTGTTCGCCAATCCCCTTCATCCTTATACAAAAGCACTGCTTGCGGCGACACCGGGTATCTATGATGATCCCGAACATCGTCTGGCTTCGATTCCCGGCGCGGTGCCGGAAAACTATACGGATATTCATACCTGTCGTTTCTATGAACGATGCTCTTTCGCGTGTGAGGCATGCAAGGTACATCAGGAATTGCGGGAAGTACGCCCTTCACACGTTGTACGTTGTATGCGGAGCCAGGAGGTAGCACATGGCTGAACAGGAAATTCTGTCGGTACAGGAACTGGTAAAAACCTATCCCGGGGCTGCCTCAGGGCTGTTTCAAAAGGAAGACAACCGGATTCATGCGGTTCGCTCGGTCAGCTTTACGCTGAAAAAGGGAGAGACGCTTGGATTAGTTGGCGAGTCGGGATGTGGGAAATCTACCCTCGGCAAACAGATTGCGATGATCGAGATTCCTGACAGCGGCTCGATCCGCTATGAAGGTCATGAGCTGGTTGGAATCAAACCGGAACAGAAACAGAAGATTCGTACGGATATTCAGATGATCTTTCAGGATGCCTACGCCTCTTTGAATCCAAGAAAACGAATCTACGACATTCTCAGTGAACCGTTGTTGTATCACCATATCTGTTCGAAAGAAGAAGTTTCTGGAAGGATTGTGGAGCTGTTAGGAGAAGTCGGCCTTCCCGAACACGCAGCGCAGCGTTACCCGCATGAGTTTTCAGGTGGTCAGCGCCAGCGTATCTGTATCGCAAAGGCACTTTCTCTGAATCCCAAACTCATCGTCTGTGATGAGCCGGTATCTGCACTGGATGTGTCAATTCAGGCACAGATTCTGAATCTGTTGAAGGACCTTCAGAAAAAATATGAGGTTTCCTATCTCTTTATTGCCCATGGGCTTGGGGCAGTTCGCTATATCAGTGACCGAATCGCTGTGATGTATCTTGGGAAGATCGTGGAGACAGCAGACAGCCAGGAACTGTTTGAACATCCTCGTCACCCCTATACCAAGGCATTGATCAACGCTTCTCCAATCGCTGATCCCACTCGCAGAGATGAAGAGAAGGCGCATCTGGAAGGGGAGATTCCTTCGGCAGTTCATATTGCGAAGGGGTGTTCGTTTGCGACGAGATGTCCTTTTGCAAGTGTCGCATGCAGGGACCAGGATCCATCCATGACTGAGGAAGGAAATGGACATTCCTATGCCTGTATTCATCCTCTTGGAGGTGAAGTATGACACGTTATATTCTCAAACGGACAGGCATCGCTCTGGTCACACTGCTTGGCATCACCGTCATTGACTTCCTGTTAATGTCTCTGATCGGGAATCCGATTGAAATCATGGCAGGGGGACCGAAGGTCAGTCTTACCGTACTGGCCCAGAAAGCAGAGAACCTCGGCCTGGATAAACCGATCTATATTCAGTATTTCAATTGGCTGAAGGCAACGCTTCATGGGGATTTTGGGAACTCCTATAAGACGTATGAGCCGGTCGCAAATATGATTCTTTCCCATCTGAAGCCAACTCTGATTCTCAATGGAACAGCGTTGTTGTTATCGCTTCTGATTGCGGCGTTCGGTGGGATTTACAGTGCAGTTCACCAACATTACCGCCGGGATTACCTGATTGTCTCGGGTGCCTTTCTTGGTCAGAGTATTCCGGGCTTCTTCCTTGCGATGATTCTGATCTATTTCTTCTGTATCCGCCTTGGCTGGCTTCCCTCTTCCGGAATGCGGGAGTTGGGCTCACCAGGCAGCGGGCCGCAGCTGAGATACATGATTCTTCCAGTCATTGTATTAGCCGTCAGTATGGCCGGATCCAATCTTCGCTATATCCGCTCGGCAGTGCTGGAGATTCTGAACCAGGATTATATCCGTGCTGCCAAGGGAAAAGGACTTGGCAGATTCCTTGTGATTTATAAACATGCCTTACGGGCATCCTTGATTCCGATTGTGACAGTGATCGGTATGGAAATACCGGCACTATTTGGCGGTTCGATTATCATCGAACAGCTGTTCTCGTTCCCAGGACTGGGTTTAATGACCATGAATGCGATTCTGGCCAGAGATTATCCGGTTGTGATGGCAATGTGTCTGTTGTCGGCGGTGATTGTGCTTGCGGCGAATCTGTTGACCGATATTGTTTATGCGCTCGTGGATCCACGAGTGCAGTACAGGTAGGTGGTCGTATGAATGAATCCTATGTACAATCGGTAATCCGAAGATTCAAATATCATAAGCTTGGCGTCATCAGTTTCTGGATTGTGCTGCTGATCGTAACCGCAGCGCTTCTTGCGCCAATCATTGCGCCATATGAGCCAACGGCGATTTCCTTCTCCTTTAATGCGGCTCCTAGTGCAGAACATCTGCTTGGGACGGACTCCATTGGAAGAGATGTGCTGAGCCGTCTGCTCTATGGGACGCGGGTATCTCTTCTGGTTGGCTTTCTTGCGACACTGTTATCTACGGGAATCGGTGTTCTGTTAGGGTTAACTGCAGGTTATTTTGGCGGCGTGATCGATATGATCATCATGCGTATTACAGACATGATCATGTCATTTCCCTATATCATGTTAATACTCGTGGCGAGCGTGATCTTTAAACCGGGAATGTGGTCGATCATCTGGATTCTTGGGCTTGTGGACTGGCCAGGAGCTGCACGTCTGGTGCGGGGGAATGTGCTTTCTCTTAAAGAGAAGGAGTTCATCAAGAGTTCTGAGATCGCCGGGATGTCCAAAACCCATATTCTGTTTTCTGAATTACTGCCAAATGTGGTGGCACCGGTGCTGATCTTTGCGTCCAGCGTCATGGCATTATCCATTCTTGATGAAGCGGCACTGAGTTTTATCGGTATGGGTGTTCAGCCTCCACAGGCATCCCTTGGGAATATGTTGAATGGGGCGCAATCCATCACCGTACTGCAGAAACAGCCATGGCTATGGCTTCCTCCGGGTCTTGTGATTGTGATTCTTGTGGTATGCGTTAACTTCATTGGCGATGCGCTGCGTGATGCGCTCGACCCGACAACGATTCGATGAAAAATGATCCCGCCGTGGGATCATTTTGATAGGGAATACAGAATACAAAGCCGCTGTTTCTTCTTACCGAAGGAATAGTAGATATCCGATTCGGTATTGAAGTAGTGGTAAGGAATCACGCAGTTATAGGAAAAGGGATGGTCGAAGGTCCATGTGAGATCACTTCGGGAAAACTGCCTGGTACGATGATACGGGTCAAATACATAGGCCTGTTTCCGCTTCCGATTCACGCCGGTAATCAGTACATAGTGCGGATCGGCGATCATTACCTTCGCCACAACGGCTCCGCCATTGTACAGAAAGGTTTCCATATGCGAACCGGGTTCCAGTGACACTTCTGCGCCAGCCAGCACTTCCGCTTCGATCGGATAGGAAGAAAAGGTCATAAAACTCAGCCAGTCTGCGAATTGAATCATCGCTTCATCGCTGGTGCCGTATTGTCCTTTCTCAATTCCATTGGTCTCATAGCCATCGAGCGTAAACTCATAGATCTTACGGATGACATCCTGAGGAATCTCCTTGCGCTGGAACAAGAAGGATAACATATTGGTAAGTGTAGTAGGACCGCAGTCAAACTCACTGATCTGATAGTGTAACGGTATTTTCATTTCGGTTTACCTTCGGACGTGATGGTTCGGCAGA
Source organism: Solobacterium sp. (assembly GCA_017469355.1). Lineage (GTDB taxonomy): Bacteria > Bacillota_I > Bacilli_A > Erysipelotrichales > Erysipelotrichaceae > Bulleidia. The sequence goes on from JAFUGM010000009.1 coordinate 21,439, forward strand.
AGTCCTGCAGCGAACACCATAATATTTTACAATAACAACAGAAATCGTAAATGACAGTTTGTGCGGTTGTGTGAGGTAAGTATGAAAGATATCAAAGAGCGTTGCGAAGCATATTATGAAGAAATTGTGGCGATCCGCAGAACCATTCATTCCCATCCGGAACTCGGAATGGAATGCGGGAAGACTACTGACCTTATCTGTTCCTGTCTTGACAGGATTGGTATTCCATACCGCCGCACAGGAGAGTCTGGCGTCATTGCGGATCTCAAAGGGACAAAGGCAGAGGCGGATGCGATGGTGCTGTTAAGAAGTGATATGGATGCGTTGGCGATGAATGAGGCGACTGGCCTGCCATTTGCCTCAGAGATTCCCGGTCGTATGCATGCATGCGGGCATGATCTTCATACCGCAATCATGTTGGGGAGCGCTTCAATTCTCAAAGAAATGCAGGGAGAATTTGCCGGAACGGTACGGTTTCTCTTTCAGCCGGCAGAAGAGCTGTCTGATGGCGCAAGATACATGATTGAGCAGGGTGCACTGGATGGTGTAAACATCTGTTATGGACTTCATATGGATCCCTTTGCGCCAACCGGGACAATTCGAATGAAAGCAGGGCCGGATTGGGCAGCGGTGGATCGCTTCACAATTACAGTTCACGGAACCAGTGCCCATGGTGCTATGCCGCATAAGGGAGCCGACGCAACCGTAGCCGCGAGCGCACTGGTCCTGGATCTGCAGTCGATGGTCTCCCGCTATTGCGATCCGATGTCTTCACTTGTGGTGACGATCGGAAGTCTTCATTCCGGGACGGCTTGGAACATCATTTCTAACGAGGCAGTGCTCGAAGGAACATGTCGGTCATTTGACCGGGAAATTTATGAACGGATTCCTGAACTGCTTGAACGGGTGGTAACCCATACCCCGCAAAGCTATGGGTGTACGGGAGAGCTGGATTTACGAAGAACCTGTCCGCCGGTGATGAATGATGAAACAATTTATGCCCTTGCGAAGCAGTCTGCCTCAAAGATCCTTGGGGAAGAACAGGTTCTTGAGGCGGTACAGGAGATGATCGGTGAGGATTTCGCCTGTTACGCAGAACAGGTGCCGTCCTGTTTTGTTCATCTTGGGTCTGGTGCTGGAGTTCCTCTGCACAGCACAACGATTCAGTTTGATGAGGCATCGATGAAAACCGGTATGGCGGCGGAAGTTCAGTTTGCGCTGGACGCGCTGGAATACCTTGAGAATCAGAATTGACAGAATCTGAAAAGTGTAAGTGATTTCCTGTTTTTACATGCCTTTGAATCATTGATCAGGGGATTTTGGTTTCCCCAAGAAACCATAAATATGGTACATTCAGTTTGCGTGCATTATGATGCCGGAAAGGGAAGGAATGAAGACCGCAATTGTCACGGACTCCAACAGCGGAATCTTTCGAAGCGACGCCGAACAACTCGGTGTTTATGTTATTCCGATGCCGATTGTCATCGACGGAACAATTCGTTTTGAAAATGAAGATATTACGCCGCGTGAGTTCTATCAGGCCATGGAGAACGACCGTGAAATTTCGACCTCCCAGCCTGCGCCAGGATCGATTACTGCGGTATGGAATCAGGTACTTTCTTCAGCTGATGAGCTGGTATATATTCCCATGTCCTCCGGTCTCTCCGGTTCTTATGAAGCAGCGCTTTATCTGGCGGATGGATATGATGGAAAAGTCAAAGTAGCGGATAACCATCGAATTTCCGTGACGCAGTATCAGTCGGTACTTCGGGCTGCCCACCTTGCGGAAGAAGGGCGTGGGGCAGAAGAAATCTGTGCGATTCTCGAACATGAAGCAAGAGAGTCTTCGGTTTATCTCACAGTAGATACCCTGAAGTATTTTCGTCGAAGCGGTCGGGTAACGCCTGCCGCAGCAGCTTTGGGTGACTTTCTGAATATCAAACCGGTTCTCTTTACAAGAGGTGACACCTTCGATGTGGTTGGAAACTTCCATGGACATCTCAAGGCAGAGACCTGTCTGATTGATTCAATCCGCAGAGATCGGAACACGCTGTTTCCTGGCGTACCGAATGAGGAGTTGTATATCGCGGCGGCCGACAGCTTCAGCCAGGAGAATGATTCGCTTCGCTGGCGGAAGAAAATGGCTGACGCATTCCCGGAGTATGATCTCTTCTGGGCACCGCTGTCCCTGAATATTACCTGTCATACCGGGCCAAATGCCTTTGGCTCCGGGGTATTTCGAAAACCATGAGTACGGTCCGCTCTTAATCGGGCCGTTTTTATACGGAGGCACTCCCGTTGACAATCCATGTGCACTTGTTAAAATTGAGAACAGTTCTCATTTTTATTTTGAGAACAATTCTCATATTTGAGGTGAATTCATGAGCGAGCGACAGAGTTATAAGACAAAGCACAGAGAAGAACTTCTGGAATATATGAAGTCCTTACGGGGTACACATATCACTGCCAGTGAAGTCTATGATCATATGGCGTCGGGAAATGCGAAGATCGGAAAGGCGACAGTCTACCGTCAGCTGGAACAGATGGTAGAACGTGGTCAGGTACTGAAATACGTGACCGATCCTAACACACCGGCCTGTTATGAATATGTGCCGGAGGGGGATCATTGTCAGGAAGCAGTCTGTTTTCACTGTAAATGTGAAGTCTGCGGGAAATTGATTCATATGCATTGTGAGGAACTGGATGAGTTTCAGGCACATCTCTACAATCATCACCAGTTTTCCATGGATCCCCGACGGACGGTATTTTATGGAATCTGCGGCGCATGCGCGGAGAAGGGGAGCGGACGATGAAACGGATCATTCGAGCAGTCTTGTCTGCGCTTCTGGCATTGGGGTGTGTTTCCTGTGGCTCGGCAGATACGAGTTCATCGGACAATACGATTCATATTGTGACTACCATCTTTCCAGAGTATGACTGGGTGAAGCAGATTCTTGGAGAGAACCCCGCTGACATGGAAGTTACCCTGTTAATGAGCAATGGCGTGGATCTGCATAGCTTTCAGCCCAGCGCGAAGGATATCATGACCGTTTCTTCCTGCGATCTCTTTATTTATGTTGGCGGCGAATCAGACGACTGGGTAAGGGATGCGCTGGAAGAAGCGGTGAACAAAGAGATGATCGTTATCAATCTTCTGGATGTACTGGATGGCTATGTAAGGGAAGAGGAAACCCTTGATGGCATGGAGGAAAGTGAAGAGGAAGAAGAAGGCGCCTATGATGAGCATGTATGGCTTTCGATCCGCAATGCGGAGCGCTGTCTTGTTTCGATAGAAGCAGCGATCGAAGCCCTTGATACAGCACATGCGGAGACATATCGGGCAAATCTAAGTGCCTATATCGATTCACTGAAAGATCTGGACCAGGCGTATGAAGAAACGGTATCTGAAGCACAGAATGACATTTTGTTATTCGCAGATCGCTATCCGTTCCGCTATCTTGCGGAAGATTATGGTCTGACGTGCTTTGCGGCATTTCAGGGATGTTCGGCTGAAACGGAAGCGAGTTTTTCTACTGTGACTTTCCTTGCGGAGAAGGTAGAAGAGTATGAATTGCCCTGTGTGTTGATTCTTGAGACGGGCGACACACGTCTTGCGACAACCATTCTTTCCAATACGGAAACACCGGATCTTCCGGTACTGACATTGAATTCCATGCAGGGGGTGGGGATGCTTGATGTGGAAGATGGCGCTACGTATGAGTCCCTGATGGAAGCGAACCTTGAGGTTCTGAAACAGGCATTGCGTTAAGAGGCAGCGATATGGAATTGATTCGTGTAAAAGATCTCAGCCTGGGCTATGAGAACCGTCCCATCGTTACGCATCTGAACTTTACCGTAAAAGAAGGGGAGTATCTCTGCATTCTTGGGGAAAATGGCTCTGGAAAGACAACCCTGATGCGAACCTTGTTGGGATTACAGAAACCGCTTGGCGGAACAATTACAATCGGGGAAGGCCTGCGATCCAATGATATCGGTTATCTTCCTCAGCAGACCCAGGCACAGAAGGACTTTCCAGCCTCCGTATATGAAGTGGTGCTTTCCGGCTGTCAGGCCAGTGCCTCTGGCCACTTCTTCTATACAGCCGCAGACCGTAGGCTTGTGGAAGAAAACCTTCGGAAGATGGATATTCTGGAATTGAAGGATCGCTGTTATCGGGAACTCTCCGGAGGTCAACAGCAGCGCGTGCTTCTTGCGCGGGCATTATGTGCCGCAAAGAAAGTGCTTCTGCTGGATGAACCGGTATCCGGTCTTGATCAGAAGGTGACAGCTGAAATGTATGAGGTGATTCGAAAACTGAATCGGGAAGGAATTACTATCCTGATGATTTCTCATGATGTGGAAACCGCAGTTCGGGATGCCAGTCATGTGCTTCATATTGGAACCCCATTGTTCTTTGGGACAAAGCAGGAGTTCCTTGCGGACCGGGTGTGCCGCTTATATCTCATGAGTGAACAGGGGGAACAGGAATGGAACAGCTGATTTTATATCTTCGTTATCCCTTTGTCCGCTATGCGATGATTGTCGGTGTGCTGATTGCGCTATGTTCGTCTTTGTTGGGAGTGACATTAGTGCTTCGCCGTTTCTCCTTTATCGGTGATGGGCTTTCTCATGTGGCGTTTGGCGCAACTGCCATCGCTTCGGTGATGAACCTGATGGAAAAAACCATTCTGGTGTTACCGGTCACGGTAATCAGTGCCGTGCTGTTATTGCGGAGCGGAGAACACCGCAAGGTGAAAGGGGACGCGCTGATCGCGATGATATCCGTTGGGGCGTTAGCCTTCGGGTATCTGCTTATGAATTTGTTTTCTACCTCATCCAATCTATCCGGAGATGTATGTTCGACCTTATTTGGCTCAACATCCATTTTGACTCTAACAACCTCAGAGGTCTGGCTCTGCGTAGTGCTTTCCGCCATTGTCCTTTGTGCGGAAGTGTTGTTATATAACAAGATCTTTGCGGTGACCTTTGACGAAGAGTTCGCCAAGGCGGTCGGGACGGACACTGGGAAATATAATCTCATCATCGCGGTGATGATTGCGGTGATTATCGTTCTCGCCATGAATCTTGTCGGGTCACTTCTGATTTCCGCGCTTGTGATCTTCCCAGCGCTTTCTGCCATGCGGATCTTCAAGAGTTACCGTAAGGTCATGATTTTCTCTTCGGTGTTTTCGGTATGCGTTGCGGTTATTGGAATGGTGATTTCCATTCTTGCGGGAACCCCGGTCGGTTCTACCATCGTAGCCGCGGATGTGATTGGTTATGGGTGTTGTTGGCTATATGCGGAGGTGCGTTCAAGATGAGATTGAAACCATTAATTTATACAGCTGTATTATCGTTATTGTTCGCTGGATGCGCACCACGCTATGGGGCGAATATTCAGGTAGATACATCTGGCTCAGGCATTGGGCAAGTATTGGAAGAGCGGATGGAAGAAGAGACGAAAGTCAAGGAAGTGAGCGAGGCTGAAGTTCATAGCACCGCACTTGCGTCAACCTCGTATGATTTGGTAGATGTCGATCTGACTGGGTTATCTTCCACCATGGTTTATGCGGAAGTTTATAATATTGTGATGAACCCGGATGAATATATGGGAAAAGTAATATGCATGGATGGAATGTATACGGAATTCTATAACGAGGCACTTGATGTGTGGTATTTCTCCTGTATCATTCAGGATGCGTTGGCCTGTTGTGCACAGGGAATTGAATTTGTGCTGACAGAGGATTATATCTATCCTGAGAATTATCCGACGGAAGGTGACTATATTATCGTGACGGGAATCTTTGACCGCTATGAAGAAAATGGCTTTCCATACTATACACTGCGGGAAGCAGTGCTGAGTGAAGCTTGAAAGGAACTATGATATGCGAACATTTGAAGGATTTCAGAAGGGTGTGAACTTTGGCGGATGGCTGTCTCAGGCAGATGAGACTACCGAAGAACATTACCAGAGGTTTATTACGGAGAGCGATATCAAGGAAGCTGCCTCTCTTGGGATTGATCACCTGCGTTTACCGGTAGACTATACCTTAATTGAATCGGAAGATGGGCAGCCGCTGGAACAGGGGTATGTTCATGTGGATCGGGCAGTCGACTGGGCAGAGAAGTATGGTCTGAATCTTCTGCTTGATATGCATAATACCTATGGATATACCTTTGATCCATTAGCGGTCGGGGCCGATCGCGAGATCTTCTTTCGTGACGCTTCTCTGCAGAAACGCTTCTTTCAGATGTGGGATCGGATTTCCTCCCGTTATGGAACCCGGAGACATGTGGCATTTGAACTGTTGAATGAAGTCATTTCTCCCTCAATTGCGGAGGAATGGAATATCATTGCGGATCAGACTGTAGATGTGATTCGTAAGAATGCGTCGAAGTCATGGATTGTGATCGGGGGCGTTCGATACAATAACGTCACCAGTGTTCCTCTTCTGCATCAACCAAAGGATGACCATATCGTTTATAACTTCCATTGTTATGAACCGATGATTTTCACGCATCAGCGTGCCTATTGGGTAGAACATATGCCTAACGACATTACGGTTCACTACCCGGATACGGCAGAACATTACATCGCTCAGGCTTCTGGTATCTCCGATGATCTTGCGGGGGCATTAACCCGAGTGGATTCTTCTTCCTCTGGAACCGAGCTCTTTGAACTGTTGTTTGCGCCGGCAATCGAAACGGCAGCTCAGCGCAACGTGCCGTTATATTGCGGGGAATATGGTGTGATTGATCAGGCACCGGTGGAGGATACCCTGCGTTGGTTACAGGATATTCATGAAGTCTTTGAACGCCACGGGATTGGCCGCTCCTTATGGAACTATAAGGAGAAGGACTTTGGCCTGACCGAAGAACATTACGCTTCCATTCGAACAGCGATGGCAGAACTGCTTTAAGCTTATAAGAACCGATAAACGCTCGGAATCCTTCTCATATAAGAGATCGGCTCCGAGCGCTTTTTATGTTTGCGATGAAAGCACATGGACTTACAGGAATGGCTTGAGTGAATCCGGCATACATCGCTCATATATAGGGATGATCTGTTCCGGACGTTGGATATTTGGGGTGGAAAAGTTCATTTCCGAACTTCCGATACAACCATACAGGAAGAATGAGATATCTTCAGAGAGGTGTTCATCCGGTTCAATATGAAACGTAGTGCGGATGACCTCGAGGTATTTTTCCTTCAGTGGCTTATGGATGAAATGGCGGAAGTTGTTCTGCCCGACATATTGAATGAGATTGCGGAAAAAAGGTCGATTGTCATACATGCATTGTGCGTTCAACATAAGCAGATCATGCAGGGTGAGAGGCTGGTTCTGCGTTACATAGTATTGTTCAATCAGGTAGAGGTATACGGAGTTTGCCAGCTCGTATTTATCGGAAAAATAGTTGTAGAACGTACGCGGACTGATATTGCAGTTGGAAGTAATGTCATGGACGGTAATCAATTCAATATCATCCTTGGATAGCAGCTCCAGGGCAGATTCCAGCAGATACTCTTTTGATGTTCGTTTCTTTATCATTTGCACAATTCCTAATATATGTGCAATTATACACATTTATGAAATTCCGGCAATTGTCTGTGATATAGCTCATTACTATTCTGACAACAGAGATGAAACTGATATCCGGAAAGGAATGGAGGAAACAATGAAACAGTATAACGTCATCATCTGGGGTCTTGGCAATGTCGGCAGATCTGCACTGGACCACGTGCTTACCAAAAAAGAATTGGTACTTGTAGGGGCATATGATGTGGATCCCGCAAAGGTTGGAAAAGATGCCGGTGAGATTTTCGGTTTTGAAACAACAGGCGTAATCGTATCCAATGACCGCGAAGCAGTCATGAATACAGAAGCGGATGTGGTTCTGTATTATGCCCCACAGCAGTATGACAGTATGATCATGACCCAGGAACATATGACTGGCACCTGTGATGAAATCTGCGAGCTCTTAAGCCACGGTAAAAACCTGATTACAACCTGCTGTATGTATCATTCTGATAAGCTTGCGCCGGCTATTTACAAGAAGATCGACGATACCGCAAAGGCAGCGGGTGTTACATATGTACAGCAGGGAATCTTCCCGGGACTATTTAATCCGTATCTGCCGGTGGTACTTGGCATGGGCGCAAGAAGAATTGAATCGGTAACGGTATCCGGAGGTGAACCGGATGAGTTGAATACCGCCCCATGGGCCGCAATGCTTTACTTTGGAAAAACATTGGAAGAAGCTGATGCCAATCTGATGAATGGAATCAACACCAGATTCTTATGCGATTACGGAGGAACCGTTCAGGAGATCGCAGACCGTCTGGGTCTGGACTATGATGACTATCAACAGAGTCATGACATCATCCTGTCTGATCGTGACTACGATACGAAGAATCCCTTGTTTGGTGTTGTGAAAAAGGGCACGATTGGAGCACATCGGCTGAATATGGCAGTGACAAAGGATGGAAAGGAAGTCGTCAGCTTTCATTTCACTCATAAGGCTTCCCGGAATATTCTTCCGGAACTGGATCTCGACTTCAAGATTGACATCAAGGCTGAAAACCATGTGGTTGCGAATATTGAAGGATTCCTTCCTGAATACTGTGATGTATTCCTGACAAGCGCAGCACCCAGCGTCAATCTGATTCCTGCGGTTGTGGCGGCAGAACCCGGATACAAGGGAGCTCTTGATGTGGCTCCGGGTTATCTTTCAAGATAAGAAATTGGGACAGAATTTCATTAATCATTCCACCGGCTCAGTCGGTGGTTTTGTCTTTTATGTCGAACAAGATGATGTCAGAAAACTCGTAAAGCCAGCATAAAAATGTGAAAAAGATGAAATGATTCAATAAATTAACGTAAAAAAGATGAAATGATTCAACAAATTCGCAAAACTCGTGGTAATCTGTCATTGAAAGCGGAGGAAGGGAATGGATCGTAAGTTTCTTCAGACAATTGGAGACTGGCAGCGGAAAAAGATCAAAGAGCCTTTGATGATCATAGGCGCAAGACAAGTCGGAAAAACCTGGTGTATCAGGGAATTCTGCCGGAAAAACATGCCGGATTATGTATATATAAATCTGGAAGAGCGCCCTGATATAGCATCTGTATTTGAAGGGAATCTGGAACCAGAGGGTTTATTGCGGCAGATCAGCCAGATTCTAGGAAAACGTATTACTGAAGATATCCCATTGATTCTGGATGAAATTCAGGTCAGTGAGCGGGCAATCACCTCATTGAAATATTTCTGCGAATCCGAAAGAAACTATCGGATTATCTGTGCGGGAAGTCTTCTTGGCGTGAAATTGAAACGCTTTAGCAGCTCCTTCCCGGTCGGTAAAGTACGAATTGAACACATGTATCCGATGGACTTTGAAGAGTTTCTTTATGCATGCGGTGAAGAACTTCTGGCTGAGGGGATCAGAGATGCATATAATCAAAAATCTCCGCTTGCGGAAGGGATACATGAAAAAGCGCTGCAGCTGTATCATGACTATCTGTTGGTTGGTGGGATGCCTGCGGCAGTTCAATCCTATCTAGACAGCGGAAAAATGATTTCCGGAATGGATTCATTGTTTTACAAGAATCTGACACTGGCATATCTGGCGGACATGACCAAATATGTAACAAGCCCGGCAGAGGGGGTAAAAATAACGGAAGTATATAACTCGATACCTCGCCAGCTATCCAGAGAAAACCCCAAGTTCAAATATAAGGAGGTTCGTCCCCGTGCGAACAAACGGGATTTCAGTGGCCCGTTGGACTGGCTGAATGCGTCCGGAATGATTCATTCCGTACACAAGCTGGATGCGGTAATGTCACCGATGAAAAGTTATGAAGACGTGGACAGTTTCAAAGTTTATTTATCTGACGTTGGACTGCTTTCGAATATGAGTGGGCTTCAATACAAGGATCTGCTTTCTTCCAGTGACAATGTGTTCAAAGGTGCTGTAATAGAAAACTATGTTGTTCAGCAGCTGATCGCAGCAGGGATGAATCTGTATTATTTCAAACCGTCTGACAGTATGGAAATTGACCTTGTATTTAATCTGGGCGGTCAGATCGTACCCGCAGAGATTAAATCAGGACGTCATAAGCGCTCAAGAAGTCTATTGAACTATATCGATGAATATCATCCCGAACGAACAATTCGTTTCTCTGAGCGTAACTTCGGATTAACTGGTGGTATTGAGTCGGTTCCTCTGTACGCTGTTTGGTGTCTTGGGGAAAGGAGATTTTGAAAAAAGAATAATACTCAACTCCTTGTATCTGTTTAAGGGAACGGATGTTCATGGCAGGATTTCACCTGTTGATTTCCTATGTGCTCTACCTCTGCACCATAAAAGGTATGGGTTGTAGAAAGAAATATGTTGTGAGAAAACTTGATAATTTTGTCGCGATTATCTAAATTTGCATTCCAACAATCGCAATAAAACAAAAAATATGTTTAAAAATGATTTACGTGGTATCATGATATTGGAATGGAGGTACATGCGTGATGAAGTTGCTGAGAGTAAAAGCAAATCACTTCAAAAACTGTGCTTATGGATTCACGATTGATCTCGTTGCGAAATCGCGTAAGACGGCAGAAGATAAGGAATATGAGCTTCAGGAAATCGCTCCGGATCTTTTTGTTTACAATACAATGGCATTTATCGGTAAAAATGCTTCCGGTAAGACAACCGCAATGGAACTTCTGGATATGGCATATTCTATCCTCGGAGGGTTCCGCCTGGAAGAAAAGCGTTATTCCTATGATGGAATTGAGCTTGAGATTGTTTTTTATCATGCGGGTATGATCTTCCTTTATGAAACCAGGCTTGAGACAGATCAACTGGGGAACCGGGCATTATTTAAGGATGAAAGACTCCATCAGAAGAAATACTATAAGACAAATGTGAAGGAAATCTACAGAAGAGACGGATTTGAACAAGTGCCGGAATTGCAGTTTTCCATACCTTCACACAAGGAGTTGAATTCATTACTTCCAGATGATACATCAAAGCTGTTTTATGTACTTCGTAATAAGGCGACTAGAGCGATATACTTTGACAGTTATGAAGCAGGTACAGATACGTATCGCTTGATGTTTAATGCGTTAAAGAACTATGACATTGATTCCGATATCCTTACAGGAGTTCTTAAGATATTTGACGAAAACATTGAGTCTCTGGAAATGCTGGATGAGAAGAATTATAAGCTTACTTTCCGGGGAGAAGAAAAAACAATTTCAGATACTCAATTGATCTACTTACTTTCCAGTGGCACAACCAAGGGACTTTTACTCTATGTGCTTATGGTTGCGTCCTTGAAGGAAGGATTCGATCTTCTGATCGATGAGGTTGAAAATCATTTCCATAAGACGCTTGTGGAGAACATGATCAGTTTGTATAAAGACAAAGGAGTAAATAAGCATAATGCCACATTGATCTTTACAACGCATTATTGTGAAGTGCTGGATCAGATGGGCAGGCAGGATAATATATGGATTTGTAAATCCGGGAAACAGGTTACCCTCTCCAACATGTACGAAGATTATCAGATCAGACCGGAGCTGCTTAAGAGCAGGCAGTACTATAACAATGCATTTCAGACTGCAGTTGACTATGAAGCTCTTTTGATTCTCAAACAGAAACTGAGGGATTAAATTAACTCATCATAAGCAAGTCCCTTCCAGAAGAATGACAGGTTCGCGGAGATGCTTGGGAGCGAAAGGTATCCCCGATGATCAAAGTGGTCGCTGTGATGGATAGTCAACTGTACCCCATTAAATGATGTAAACGTTTACGAAAAACAGCGGTTTTTCTGAGAAATGCAGGAAAATTCAACGTTTGAAGGTTCAAAGAATTTTAAAGAGAAGTCAAAGAATTTTCTATTTTTTTTGATTTTGGGAAGTGATTTAATGCCATTGTCGACAGGTGAAATTCCTGCGATGGTTAATTTAGGAGGGAAGAAATTCCATGAAAAAGTTATTGAGCATTTTGGCTTCCACTCTGATGGCGGTTTCGCTGATCGGATGTGGATCAAGCACTCAGGACAGCGCTCCGGCAGCTGCAGCTGACAACAGCAGCGCAGCTGAACCTGCAGCAGCAGTTGAGGCAGGCGGAGATCTTTCTGACAAGAAGGTCGGTGTATGTATCTACCAGTTCTCCGACAACTTCATGACTCTGTTCCGTACAGAGCTTGAGAACTACCTGGTTTCCCTGGGCTTCTCCAAGGACAACATCACAATCGCTGATGGCGCAAACGACCAGGCTACACAGACCAACCAGATCCAGAACTTCATCACTGATGGTGTTGACGTTCTGATCATCAACCCGGTTAACTCCTCTTCCGCAGCTACCATTACTGATATGGTTGTTGACGCAAACATCCCGCTGGTTTACATCAACCGTGAACCGGATGCAGATGAAGAAGCTCGCTGGGAAGCTCAGGGCTGGGATGTCACCTATGTTGGATGCGACGCTCGTCAGTCCGGAACAATGCAGGGTGAAATCATCGTTGACCTCGGCCTCGATGCAATCGACTTCAATGGCAACGGCGCTGTTGACTACATCATGATCGAAGGCGATCCTGAAAACGTTGATGCACAGTATCGTACAGAATTCTCCGTTAAGGCTCTGACAGATGCAGGACTCGATGTAAACTGCCTCTCCGATCAGGTCGGTAACTGGGATCAGACACAGGGCCAGCAGCTCGTAGCGAATGCGCTCGGACAGTTCGGCAATGATGTTGAAGTTGTCTTCTGTAACAACGATGCTATGGCACTTGGTGCTCTCCAGGCTATCACAGATGCTGGCCGTACAGTTGGCACAGACATCTACCTGGTTGGTGTTGACGCTCTGACAGAAGTCTGCGAAGACGTTCTTGCTGGAACAATCACCGGTACTGTATTCAATGATCACATTGCACAGTCCCACGGTGCTGCTGATGCTGCTGTCAACTTCCTGACAGGCGCAGGCAACGATTACTACATCGGCTGCGACTACGTCAAGGTTACTTCTGACAACGCTCAGTCCATCCTCGATTCTCTGGGATAATTACAGGTATCAGGCAGTAACGGATGCGGGTGCGACAGTCTGTAGCACCCGCATTCTTCTATTTGGATTTACAAATTCACATTTACGACGGAGGATGAAATGGCGGAGTACAAACTTGAACTGAAAAATGTTAGTAAGTCCTTCCCCGGTGTTAAAGCCCTGGATCATGTGCAGCTCTCGATCCGCCCCGGATCAGTACATGCGCTGATGGGGGAGAACGGTGCAGGAAAATCTACATTAATGAAATGCCTCTTCGGAATCTATTCCATGGATGAAGGAGAGATTTACCTTGACGGCGTAAAAACCGAGATCAAGGACCCTGATGATGCGATGAAAAAGGGAGTCGCCATGGTACACCAGGAACTTCAGCCGGTACCGGCCAGAAGTATCGCGGAAAACATGTACCTGGGAAGATTCCCTGTAAAGAAATATGGACCGCTTCAGGTCATTGACCATGATGCGATGAATGAGGAATCCAGTAGGTGGCTGGGAGAGCTCGGACTGGATTTCGACCCCAAGGCATTGCTTGGAACCCTGTCTATCGGACAGATGCAGTGCGTAGAAATTGCCAAGGCAGTTTCCCATGATGCGAAGGTGATCATCTTCGATGAGCCGACCTCATCACTTTCCGACAAGGAAGTAGACTTCCTCTTCAAGATCATGAATGATCTGAGAGACAAGGGAGTCGCCATGATTTACATCTCTCATAAGATGGATGAAATCAAGCAGATTGCGGATGACATTACGGTCATGCGTGATGGAACCTATATCGGAACCTGGGCGGCGGATGAGTTAACCACAGATGAGATCATCACCAAGATGGTCGGCCGTGAGCTTACCAATGTCTATCCGGAACATCATCATGAAATTGGTGATGTTGTACTGGAATGCGAACATATCTCTTCCATTCATGAGCGTTCCTTCCAGGATGTCTCCTTCAATCTGAAGAAGGGTGAAATTCTTGGATTCGGCGGACTCGTCGGTGCGCAGAGAACAGAACTGATGGAAGGAATCTTCGGAATCCGTAACCTGTCAGAAGGAACCATCAAGGTTCATGGCAAGGAAGTCAAAATCAAAAAGCCGAAGGATGCGATGGACGCCGGAATCGGTATGATTACCGAAGACCGCCGCGGAACCGGTATTCTTGGCTGCCTGTCCATCAAGGACAATGTCGGCGTCAGTGTTTACAACAAGTTCCTGAAAGCCGGCTTCGTACTGGATCACCCGGCAATCAATAAAGTCGTGGATGACAGTATTGAGAAGCTTCGCATTAAGACTCCTTCCAAGGATCAGCTGATTGCGAACCTCTCCGGTGGTAACCAGCAGAAGGTTATCGTTTCCAGATGGCTGGCAAACGATCCGGATATTCTGATCATGGATGAACCGACCCGTGGTATCGACGTCGGTGCGAAACATGAGATCTATGAAATTATGGAAGACCTTGCGCAGCAGGGTAAGGCAATCATTATGATTTCTTCAGAAATGCCTGAACTGCTCGGTATGTCTGACCGTGTCTATGTAATGTGCGACGGACATCTCCGTGGTGAAATTACCGATGCGGCAGATATGACGCAGGAAAAGGTTATGAGCTACGCAACGCAGTTCTGATGAGAGGATAGAAAAATGGAAAAGACAAAGAAATTAAGTTTCAAGGATTTCATGATCAACTACGGCGTTATCGTCGTAATGTTCATCCTTGTAATCTACACCGGATTAACATCCAAAAACTTCTTCACGTTAAATAACTTCACCAACATTCTGGCGAACATGAGCTACCGTATTGTCATCGCGCTTGGTATTGCGGGATGCGTTATCACCGGCGGCTGTGATCTCTCCGCAGGTCGTATGATCGGTTTCTCCGCATGTCTTGCGGGTACACTGCTTCAGAAACTGGACTACTCCGGTAAATTCTTCCCTGGCATGAATCCGCTGAATCCGTGGGTCGTTCTTCTGATCGTCATGTTAGTTGCGGCTGCGTTTGGATCCATCACCGGATTCTTCATTGCTTACCTGAGTGTTCCTCCGTTTATTGCGACTCTGGCGATGATGGAAATCATCTATGGTCTTGGCCTCATCTATACCGGCGCAACTCCGCTTGGTGGATATACACCGGAATATACCGGTATCTCCTCAAAGATACTAGGGGTATCAGGACTGGTATGGATCGCTCTGATCATGGCAGGAATTACCTGGTTCATCTTCAACATGACACGTCATGGAAAATACATGTATGCGATCGGTGGAAACAAGCAGGCTGCGGAAGTCGCTGGCGTTCCTGTAAACAAGACCATGGTTATCATCTACTCCAAGGCTGCGGCGTTCTATGCGCTGGCAGGATTCATGATCGGTGCGAAAGCCGGTGGTGCTTCGGTTAATACAGGTCTTGGTTATGAGATGGAAGCTATTGCCGCATGTGCGCTTGGCGGTGTCTCCGTTACCGGCGGCCGTGGTAAGGTCAGTTCCGCTCTGATCGGTGTCGCTGTCCTTGAGCTCCTCAAGGTTGCGCTCCAGTATCTCGGCGTCGATGCCAACGCGCAGTACATTGCGATCGGTATCGTTATCTTCATTGCGATTACACTGGATATCCAGAAGTACGTTCAGAAGAAGTAATCGGTTCCTTCGCGGTACGAATCATAGTAAAATTAGGGCTGAAGATTCAGCCCTTTTTCATTGTTCGGGCAGGAGGCATTTGCGGTATGAATGTCGATACCTTTATGGCGCAGGCGGGAATTCCGGTATTGTTGTCAGTGGTGGGATTTTATTATGCCTGGAGACTTCTCTATATGAAGGATCTGGATTGTATCCGAGGGAAGGATAAACCTCCAGTGCGGCGGAAGATTCATGATGCCTACGCAAAGGAAGCCGGCACCTTAATTCTTCTGTTTTCCTGTGCAGTGGTTGTAAACGCAATCTTGTTATTTGTGAATATCTATGTGGCATTTGCGGAGATTGTTCTTGCGGTGATCGTGTTATTTGCCAGATGGCGGAAAATGGTGGCGAAGTATGAGTAGACGTTACTCCGTCATGTTGGTGGATGATGAAGAAGAAGTCGTAAAGACCATTGTGCGTACGATTGACTGGGATGCGCTTGGGTTTTCCATGCCGGTGCTTGCGGGAAATGGGCTGGAAGCGCTGGAGCTTGCGGAAACTACACCTCCTGATGTGGTGATGACCGATATCCAGATGCCATACATGGATGGCCTTACTCTCAGCCGCAGGCTGAAGGAAACCTGGCCTAACACTAAGGTCATTATCTTTTCCGGGTTTGATGAGTTTGAATATGCCAAGGAAGCGATTCGTCTTCAGGCAGAGGAATATATTCTCAAGCCCGTAAACAGTGAAGAGTTATCCCGGGTCTTTGCCCGGATTCATGAAGCGCTGGAAAAGGAAGAAGACGAACAGCGCAATATCAAGAAACTCGAACATTATTACCAGGACAGCCTGCCGCTCATGCAGGAAGGGTTTTACACGTCACTGATTGAAGGCAGAGGGATGGTTTCGGAAAAGGAATATGAGCGGATTCTTTCCGATCTTGAGATTTCTCTTGATGGACCGCTGTATGTGGTTTGTGTCATGCATACAAGTACAACACATGTCCCCGAGGGTATGAGCCCAAGACTGCTTGCGCTTTCCGTGCGCCGGCTTGCGGAAGAACGCTTACGGGAAGAATGGCGCGTGCGCTTTTTCTCTTATCTTTCCAATACCGTCATGATTGTGGAAATGGATCGGGAAGAAGAGTTAACCGCATTGGTTGACTCCTGCGACAAGTTCTGCCGGCTTGCGGGATCCTTAACCAAAGCGGTCGTAACCATTGGCGTTGGGGCCATCACAAAAGATCCCAGAGATCTGAGTTATTCCTACAGTGGTGCCCGTTCCGCTATCAGTTATCGTGTGATATACGGCACTGCCAAGGCAATCAGTATTCAGGAAATCGCTCCGGGAGAGCTTTCCTTCTCCCGAACCGATGATGAAGAACAGCTGAAGGAAGTCTTCAAACGGGTGCGGTTGGAAGATGCGGATCAGCTACGGGAAGCGGTGGATGCGTATATGGCCCGCACGGAAGAGTTCAGCAGTGTGCAGGAATATCAGTTCTTTGCGATGGAGCTGGTATCAGAGATCTACCGGTTTGCCCGAAACAACAAACTGGATCTGGCTCAGGTCTTTCAGGACAGTGAAGATGTGTATTCACTGGTGGTGCGTCTTGAGAAAGAGGACCTGCGCCAATGGATGTGTGATACGTGTCTGGTGATGCAGGCGATACTGGCAGAGCAGCGCTTAAGCAACAGCCAGTCCTTTGTGTCAAAAGCGATGGACTATGTGAATGAGAACTTTGCGGATAAGGAACTCAGTGTGGAAAAAGTCTGTTCTCACCTTGGCGTAAGCGCAGCTTATTTCTCCACGGTATTCCGCAAGGAGACCGGGAAGCCGTTTACCGCCTTTTTAACCGATGTACGCATGAACCGGGCGGTAGAACTTCTGCTTGGGCAGAATGAGAAGACCTATATCATTGCGGAGGCAGTGGGTTACAGTGATCCAAACTACTTCTCCTATGTATTCAAGAAGCAGTTTGGTGTTTCACCTTCGAAGTATCGTCAGGGGATCCGTGCCGGATGAACACAACATCATCAATTAAGCGTGATAAACGCAGACCTTTGACGATCAATATGATCATTCTTACGAGCTTTACGCTGATAGCGGTAACCGCGATTTTTATCGTGGGTGCAGCGCTGTACCGGCAGTTTGCGGAGCGCTCAAGACAGATGACCATCGAATCGGCAGAGACGCTGACAGAGCGTGCCGCTGCCTCATTGGAAGACCGGCTGTACAGTATGCGTCGGATGTCGGACGCGATGTATTATGCGGTAATCAAGGATCGCAACTTTGCGGAAGACAATGTCGATGAGGAAATGAATCTCTTCTATGAAGCAAATCAGGATGTATTGATTTCTTTTTCACTGTTTACGCCAGGTGGAAATCTTGTGGCGGCGTCTCCGAGCGCGATCATGAAGCCAAACCGTGATGTCACAAGAGAGCCGTGGTTCACGCGGGCGCAGGAACAGGTGGAAAACCTGCATTTCTCTCTGCCTCATATTCAGAATCTCTTCTATGACCGCAACTACCGGTATTACTGGGTAATCTCCCTCTCCCGGGTAGTGGAGCTTACCTATAATGGGGTGCCGAGAAATGGCGTGCTGCTTGTCGATATGAACTACAGCACGATTACCCAGATGCTGGATGAAGTTAATTCCACAAATTCTACTGGCCAGTATATGTATCTTACGGACAGTGATGGAACGATTATTTACCATCCCAGACAGATGCAGATTAACGCGGGGCTGTTTAATGAGAATAATGACGCGGTCGGTCATTATGATGACGGGATTTTTGAAGAAGTATTTGAAGGAGAAAACCGGGTTGTCATTGCGGATACAATTGCCTATACCGGATGGAAGCTTGTGACGGTGATTCCTTCTTCTTCCTTTTCCATTGGCCTGAATCAGATGCGTTACTTTGTGATCTTCATGATCATGGTGATGTTTCTTGCGGTATTGATCATCAACCGGATTGTGGCGGATCGTATCTCCCGCCCAGTGATGAAGCTCGATGACGCAATCCGTGAATCGGAAGAGCAGGGAGCCATACCCGATGCGGCATATCAGGATGGATCCATGGAAGTCGTCCATCTTGGCAAGACATTGCAGGACTATCAGGTGCGCAATGCGCAGTTGATGAGCGACGTCGTGCGTCAACAGGAAGAAAAGCGCAAGAGTGAGCTGGATGCCCTGCAGTCACAGATCAACCCACACTTTCTATACAACACATTGGATTCCATTGTCTGGATGATTGAAGGCGGCCACAACAAGGAAGCGACACAGATGATTTCTCAGTTAGCGAATGTGTTCCGGATTGCCTTGTCAAAAGGACATACCATCATTCCTCTGGAAGATGAAATCCGCCATGCGGAAAACTATATGAATATCCAACATGTCCGCTTCAAGAATTCCTTCTCTGTCCGCTTTGATATCAATCCGGAACTGAATCGTTATTGTACGGTAAAACTGATCATTCAGCCGATCCTGGAGAATGCGATTTACTATGGTGTGAAAAACATGGATGAAGACGGGGCGATTGTGGTCCGCAACTGGCTGGATGAAGGCGACCTGTATATTTCGATTGAAGATAATGGCTTTGGAATGCCGAAGGAAGTCGTGGAACATCTGCTGGATGAAGATCGCTCCCATGTGCCATCCAAGGGGAGCGGGGTTGGACTGTATAATGTGCACCAGCGGATCCGTCTGCGATTTGGGGAAGACTATGGACTTCGTATTGAAAGTGAACCAGATACCGGAACGGTGGTCATCATTCGCATTCCTGCGATCCCTTATAACGAAGAGAACCGGAAGCTTCTCGAGGAAGGAAAGGAGAACGGCATATGAAACGATATCGCTGGACATTCTGGACTTCCATCCTGTTGCTCGTCGCAAGTCTATTTGTAGCTTATTTTGGGTTCCGTACACCTTCCACAACTACCGTGCAGCGCAACCGGGTATCCGTGATTGTAAATAACTCCACAAGTGGCCGTTGGGCCAGGTTTCAGGCCGGGTTGGAACAGGCTGCGGATGATTATGACATCAGCCTGAACTATGTTTTCACTTCAGAATTTGCGAGTCTTTCGGAAGAGGAAAAGGTAATTCGAAACGAAGCACAGAGTGCGGATGCGATTCTTCTGGAATTGGTGGATTCCACCAATGCGTCTGAGCTGATTGGAGAACTGTGCCGGACAACTGTTCTGGGACTTGTCGAAACAGACGCAACTGCCGAAGTGGGAGATAACTTTGCCAGTATTACCGCGGATAACAGCGGAATCGGTATTGCCTTAGCAGAAGTGATTGCGGAAGAGTATGATCTACCTTCCGGTACGGTAACGATTGGAATACTCTCCGGAAATCAGAAGATGGATTCCATGCGGGAGAGAACCAGTGCGTTTACCGAGCGAATCAAAGAACTGGGTGGTGATGTGCAGTGGATTGTGCAGGGAAGTTCGGACTGGACGCGTCAGAGAACTACAGATGTTGTTGTGGCGATGGACAATGACGCATTGGAAAATGCGGTAGATCTTCTGGAAACTTCTGAAGAAACACCAGCCCTCTATGGGGTAGGCTGCTCGGATAAGACCATCTTCAATATGGACCGTGGGCTGATCCGTGCCATGGTCGTTCCCAATGATTTCCAGATGGGATATCTTGCGCTCATGGATGTGAACAGTCGAATCGACGCGCCGGGTATTCCGATGATTCATCGGGAAATCAGTTACGATGTCGTCAAGGCATCCAATATGTTTGATTCTTATAATCAGACGATCCTGTTTCCGATTATCAATTAATGAGGTTTGTGATGAAAAAGATTGGCTGTGCACTGTTATCGGTATTGCTGTTAAGCTCCTGTGGGAAACCGGCGGACAAGGATGACAAGATTAAAATCGGTGTTTCCGTCTATGACAGTTATGACACCTTCATCGGAGAAATGATGATTGATTTCAATGCGTCGGTTGCGGGAAACGAAAATATTACGGTGGAGGTATATAACGCCGCAAAGTCCCAGCAGACGCAGAATAAGCAGATGCAGGAAATGATTGAAAACGGCTGTGATGTTATATGTATCAATCTTGTGGACCGTACCAGTCCAAAGAAGATCATTGACCTTGCGAAAAAGTACAATGTTCCGGTGGTATTCTTCAATCGTGAACTGGTGGAAGAAGACCTCTTTCAGTGGGAAGAACTCTATTATGTCGGCGCAGATGCGGCAGAGTCCGGGGTAATTCAGGGAGAGATTGCGGCAAATCTTTTTGAAAGCGGAGAAGCGGATAAAAACGGTGACGGAATCATTCAGTACATCGTACTGGAAGGAGAAGCAGGCCATCAGGATGCCATAGTACGTACGGAACGCTCTGTGGATACGCTGATTGAAAAAGGCTACAGCGTAGATAAGATTGCGTCTGCGATCGCAAACTGGAGCCGGTCCCAGGCGCAGACCCGAATGGCAGGGTTTATTGATTCCTATGGGAACGAGATTGAACTGGTGCTTGGAAATAATGATGATATGGCACTTGGGGCGATTGATGCTTATAAAGCAGCCGGAATTGAAAAGGATGCCTGGCCTGTCATCCTTGGGGTAGACGGAACTGGGGCAGGTCTTCAGGCAATCTTGAATGAAGAAATGTCCGGTACGGTATTCAATGATCAGAAAGGGCAGGCAACTGCCATGGCAGACCTTGCGATCGCATTAGCGACCGGTGGTTCTCTTAATGAGCTGAATTTAAAAAACGGCAGGTATATCCGCGTGCCGTATTCCAGAATTACATTGGAAAATGTAAAAGATTATCTGGACTGAACTTCCGCGAGATAGGAAGCTCCATCCGGGACCAGTGCTTCATAGCGCTCCAGAAGAATGGATCGTAAGGGAAGTGCTGCTTCAAGATCGGGGGTGCGCTCCGGCACGGTTTTTGTGACAGTGAAGATCTCGCTGGCAAGACGAAGACATGCGGTGCGGTCAGACACATGTCCGACCCCAAACGCCGCAGTGCGATAGGAACTGCTGGACAGGTTGGAAGAGATCAGAGAGTCGGCGAAGTTCTTCCACTCTTCCTTCAACAGATCATCTGTTTCTTCAAAGAGACAGAGCTGTTCCAGCCAGGTATGAACATCCCGTTCATAACGTGCTCGATTCAGGAAATTGACCGGTTGAGAGCCGGCTGCCCATAACATCATCCACGCGTTGAGAAACTGATCATGAAATGACGCATCCCAACGTTTATGAAATAACTCCAGACGCCGAAGGTCCTTTCTGGAATCGGGGTGCTGATGCAGTTGTTCCTGCAGGGCAAAAAGACGGGCAGAGGGTTCCAGGGAATAGTATGACGCTGGCCAGGAGCGAAGCGAATCTTCTTTGAACTCTGAGTTGAGAATCATATAAAGAATTATATCAAACTGAACTTCATTCATTTAAGAAAGCGAGGCGGTATCGATGGGAACGACATTTCAGGCAATCGTGATGAAAACAACAAACTGCTCCATGGATCCCATGGTTCAGCTGTGTTCCGAAAAAGGATATGAACCCTGCGCCAAAGAAGAGGCAGAGCTGATGGTATGGACAGAATCACTCGGAAGCGAATTTACGCTGGTTGCGGGAGATACGGCATGGATAACACCAGAAGAGCTTTCGGATACCTATCAGGTACCAGTGCTGTTCCTCGATTGTATGGACAGTGATGCGGTGTTGTATCGGCTGGCGATGGACAGTTCAAATACAACAATCGCCGCAAGCGGGCGGTTCCCAGAAGAGATGGAACTGCCTGAGATTGACTCTGCACTCTGGAAGGCATTTACAGGAGTGGAGATGGACTATTCTTCCTTCTTTGCGAAGGAATATCTGTTTGCGGAAGATGGGATCATTGAACTGCTTCATGCGATGGGGATACAAGAAGATAACCTTCTGATTCGTTTGTATGGAGAAACACCAGGGCCTAATGCCTGTTATGTTCGCTCACAACCGAAAAAGCAGGAACATTCACAGCTTCCTTCACATCCGATTCTGAAACACTATTCCTATCAGAGTCGGCCAATCAAAGCAGAGGAACCCTATTACTTTAGTTTTATGAATGAAGGAGCTTCTGGAAGAGGGGTTGAGTTATGGTTAAGCGGACCGTTTGTGGAACGTGATGCGATGACATTTACTGAAGTCTATGTCACACAGAATGGAAAACCAATCGAAGGCACTTTTCTTGGAAAGCGAAGTCACCCTTCCCTTGGGCCGTTATATGCTTATCGGTTTGAATCGGTAGAACTCATGGATGGGACGGACCTGGAACAGCTGCGTAACCACTCTGCGATAGGACGGCGGGCCATGGAACAACAATATGCGGAGCTCATGAAACATGTGGTGAATGTGTCATTCATTCCCCATGGGGATAACCGGTATGGCCTGGATGTGTATTTTTCAGTAGTGCCAATCGAACATGGACAGGGGTTCACCTGGTCAAACACTGCCTTTCAAAGTCATGAGGAATTCATCGCGGAATATAACCAGATGTACGCATACAACCCGGAACTGCAGCTGCATTCTGAGGACTACATACTGCCTGAACATTGATTAGTCACGATGACATGATATGTTCAACTTCCAAACTCAGGGGATTTAGCATACTGTGGCATTGAAAATCATTAATATTCTGCTATTATAAAAACGTAAAAGGATCACCGATGACGGTTGTCCAGGAATTTTAACGAAAACGATCGCTAATGTTTGCTCGACAGGCGATCGTTTTTCGTGTTGATAAATGACGCTAACTGAAGAATGAAGCTAGCAGCAGTAATCGCAAGCATAATTAGTGCAATCACTGTATCAATACTAATCATAGTGACCACCTCCTTGGCGGATTTAAACGTTTCGGAGGGAGCCGCCACCCCCTTAATAAGGAGGACAACCGCCACCGTTATGGTGATCCAGTGCAGAATATCTGCACGCAAAATTATAACATAGTTTGACACATCATGTAACTTAATAAGAGCTCTATTCGTAGTGATTGGAGATCTCGTTACGCTAGTACCGCCATTTTCAGAAACGAGAGGATACATTCTCGACAAATCCCTCAGAAATAACATAATTCATATCACAGCATGCGTGTTATAAGCCGCTATAGGGTTCTTTTTAACTCCCTGCGTTATCTGAGAATGGTTTCAAGACTTCCCTAACCAATTTTGGATCGTCTTTATTCTCTTCAGTTTGAGTACGGCTGATCCTTATTCCATTAATCAGTCACAGAAAGATGTCTCTTCCCAGACATTAACTGCTGGTATGAGACCTCATTCACTTAATTCTTGGCCGAGCTCCAAACACCTCTGGGGTTTTTCTCACCCCGGGTTATCTCGGAATCATTTCCGGCACACCCCGGGTAATTTTGGATCGATGAGAAAAGCACATGGCTGCTCCTAGAAAATGGATGGCTCATGTGCTTTTTGGATTAAGAATCGGTGACAGATGTTGTCAGTCTTCCAGTGCCTGGACGAATTTCTTTGTGATTTCAAACGGACGGGTAATTGCGGAACCGACAACGACGGTCCATGCGCCCATATCCATCGCATGTCTCAACATCTCAGGAGTGGAAATATTGCCTTCTGCGACAACCGGCTTTCCACTGTTATGAATCAGATATTTGATCATGGAATACGGTGGAACCTTCGCCCCCTTGGTGTAGTCGGTATAACCGGCAAGTGTCGTTCCGATCAGATCGAACCCGAGTTCTGCCGCAGTCATGCCATCATCGATGGAAGCGCAGTCTGCCATAAACAGCTGTTCGGGATACTTTGCGCGCACTTCCTTGAAGAAGTCCGCAAGATCAACCCCACCTGGACGTTTCCGGCAAGTCGCATCCATGGCGATGATTTCACATCCTGCTTCTGCCAGGGCATCAACCTCTGCCATCGTCGGAGTAATATACACATGAGGCTCATCTTCATAAACCTTCTTAATGATGCCGATGACGGGAAGGTCAACCGTCTTACGGATTTCCGTAATGTCCTCTACGGTATTGGCGCGGATTCCCGCTGCGCCACCCAGCTTTGCGGCATAAGCCATACGTCCCATGATGAAACTGCTGTGCAGAGGTTCATCGGGGAGCGCCTGACAGGAGACAATTAATTTCTCATGTACCTGATCCAGGATTTTCTGATTTCTTTCGTTCATAAGTTCCTCCAGTTATTATCTTATCTGACCGTTTCCGGAAATGACATATTTATATGTACAGAGTTCTTCCAGACCCATGGGGCCTCTTGCGTGGAGTTTCTGGGTGGAAATTCCCATTTCACAGCCTAATCCAAACTCGCCGCCATCGGTAAACCGTGTGCTGGCATTTACGTAGACACAGGCACTGTCTACCGTATCTGTGAACCGCTTGGCATGAACATCATTGGATGTGATGATCGCATCACTGTGATGGGTGCCGTGGGCATTGATATGGGCAATTGCCTCATCTACGGAATTGACTGCCTTTACCGCGAGAATATAGTCGAGAAATTCGGTATCGAAATCTGTGGCGGAGGCAGGGGTCCCTTTAATGACAGCTGCGCATCTTTCATCAAGGCGCAGTTCCACCGGGTGTTCACCTTGACTCAAGCGATCCTTCAACTTTGGCAGAAACTCGGAAAGCAGACTTTGATGAACTAACAGAACTTCTTCCGCATTACATACGGAAGGGCGGCTGGTCTTTGCGTTTTCCACAATACGCAAGGCCATCTCCTGATCGGCAGATTCATCGACATACACATGACAGATACCGGTTCCGGTTTCAATACATGGGACGGTCGCTTCTTCCACACAGGCTTTAATCAGACCGGCTCCCCCTCGGGGAATGAGAAGATCAATATAACCTTTCCCATGCATGAGCTCGATCGAGCTTTCATGACTCTTATCTTCCACAAGAAGAATTCGATCTTCGGAAAGCCCAGCATTCTTCAGACCTTCCTTCATCGCAAGAACAATCTGATTTGCGCTTTCCCAGGCGTTTCGTCCGCTGCGCAGTACCGCAACACTGCCGGCTTTTAATGCCAGTGCCGCCGCATCACTTGTGACATTGGGACGGCTTTCATAGATGATCGCTATGACACCCATGGGAGCCTGTACTCTCGAGACAATGAGTCCATTGTCTAATGTACGGCTGGAAATGGTTTTCCCCACCGGATCGGGAAGAGCCACTAAGGCACGTACGCCATCGGCCATGGCCACAATCCGATCACTGGTAAGAAGGAGACGGTCCATCATGACCGGGGACAGGGTATCCTTTGAGGCTTCACAGTCGATCTCATTTGCACGAAGGATATCATCCGTATGTTCCAGTAAGGCATCTGCCATCGCAAGAAGCGCTTCATTCCGCTGTTCTTCTGTAGGAAGCGGATTCAGCGATTCTTTCTTTGCGCGCTTCATCAGTTCATTTGTGGTGATCATAACTGTTTTCCTGTAAACCGGGTTCCAACCGGTTTTCCTTCCATGATGTCATAGATCAGTTCCGGCCGTGCACCGTTGGAAATGACCATATCGATTCCTGCGTTTACCGCAAGTTCAGCGGCGTTGAGTTTTGTGATCATTCCGCCGGTTCCCTGTTTTCCATGGGACTGTCCGGCCAGAGTTCGGATGGAGTCATCAATGGTTTCCACAAGTGGGATTACGGTAGCGTCTGGGTTGGTGTGGGGGTCAGCCGTAAGCAGACCATCAATATCGCTTAAAAGAATTAAAAGATCTGCTTTGGAGTAGATCGCCACAAGCGCTCCCAGTGTGTCATTATCTCCTACTGAAATCTCTGATGTGGCCATCGTATCGTTTTCATTCAGGACTGGTATGGCACCCAGTTCCAGAAGCCGAAACATCGTATTTTCAAAGTTAATACGACGTTCCTTCTGTTCCAGATCATCTCCGGTTAAGAGAATCTGAGCTACCGTATGATTGTATTCTCCAAACAGTCGGTCATAGGTATACATCAGTTCACATTGCCCAACCGCAGCAGCGGCCTGCTTTCCCGGCATATCGTCAGGCCGGGCAGAGAGTCCGAGTTTTCCTGCTCCCATACCGATCGCACCCGAGGACACAAGAATCACTTCATGGCCGGCGTTTTTCAAATCACTTAACACTTTAACCAACTGTTCTACATGTCGGATATTCATTCGTCCGCCCGCATAGGCAAGCGTACTGGTTCCGACTTTTACTACAATACGAGACATAAGAACCTCCGACTATCACTTTACCATGGGTGAAGAAGACATGGTATGACGAAAGCAATGTATATATTCAGGGACTTCATGCTTGTGTTTTCATTCTAAACACGCACCAAAAGATGATAAGGGTTTTTGTATCAATTATTCTCGCAACTATTTATTGCACTTCATTTCAGCAGTTTTTTAAGCTTCTTCTCGTGCTGTAACGAAAAATCGCTTAATACATATGATCTGATTCGTTTTCCCGAAAGATTGGGGACAACAAACCCATTCTTTACCAAACCTGCGAGTCTGTTAATGATCGTTTTGTTTGTGACGCCAAGTTCCTTGCTGATGTCGATAGGGGTAAAGTCTCCCTTGTGCTTGCTTATCAGGAATAAAAGCAGTTCTTTCTCTCTGGTCTTAAGATAAGATAAGCTGCCTGCTAATTCATCTTCATCTGATGCTTTTGATAACTCACATACTTTATTTGAATATAGAAGTACCATCCTCAGAAAATAGTTAACCCATATTTCTGGATATGGTGGGTTGTTTCTTCCGTTGTAATAGTGAGGCGAAAGCCCCATCTGAATGGAATCGTAATATTCCTGAATATCGTAGGCGAAGTATTCTTCCAGGGATCCAATTCCGTTAAATCCATAACCGTTGATATCGAGAATGTAACCGGAAAGAAGTCTTGCCGTTCTTCCGTTGCCATCTTCAAATGGATGTATAGTCACAAGCTGATAATGAACCACTGCTGCGACTATCAAAGGATGATCATCTGTCTCATTTACATATGCCACAAGCTCATCCAGAAGCTCAGGGATATCTTTATACTCCGGCGGAATATAATCGGGATTTCCTGTTTCAGAATCATATACGGCAAACAGTACTCCTGGCGGAGTCTGCCCTCGAAGTCCAATCTTTTCTTTTGGGGCACCTTTTTCAACATACTTTTGCACGTCAAGTATCAGTTTTTTGGAGAATGCTTCTTTCTTTTTGGCTTTCTCCTCAAGATAGTTCAGCGCAAGATAATAATTTCTGACTTCCTGCTCAGGTTTCAAGTAGTGCCGGTGTCCGTCACTTTCAATTACTTCATCTGCCTGCTTTTCCGAGAGGGGATTACCTTCTATTTTTGTGGACGCATAAGAACTCTTTTTCTTGGAGTTCTTTCTCAATTTATTCGCAACAGACTTTGGCAGCCGAACCGCAGACACCTCAAACCTGTTTTTCTCAATCGCTGTGATGTATTTTAGGATTTCGTTGGTCAACGTTACATGAATCATTGAAAAAAACCTCTTCTAACATATTCATTGTATCAAGTTGGGTATTTTTATTCCGCTAAAATTACACTATTTTTTCACTATTTTTCATTAGATTTGGTCATGGTTTTCCTCATGCGGTATAAATGAAGATTATTTATAATTATTGCAAACATAACGATTAATTCTTTGCGAAAATACCGATTGATAACTTACAAATATACCGATTAAGATTACAACGGATGTGAGGAACCAAGCTATGAAATATTTACCTAGAATTATAGACCAAACACTTAAGAACAAATTAGAGGGGAAAGGAGCTGTGCTTATTCAAGGCCCTAAATGGTGTGGGAAAACAACCACAGCTGAGCAAGTGGCAAAAAGCGTTATTTACATGGATGAGCCAGAAAGAAAACAACAAAATATACAACTTGCAGACATTTCCCCATCTACAATATTAGAAGGAGATTCACCTCGATTAATTGATGAATGGCAAATTGCACCGAAACTGTGGGATGCTGTTCGTTTTTCTGTTGATCATAAAGATGGGAAAGGTCATTATATTTTGACTGGTTCTTCTGTTCCTGCTGATTTATCAGAAATATCTCATAGCGGAACAGGACGATTTGCCTGGTTAACAATGAGAAACATGAGTCTTTATGAATCTAATGAATCAAGTGGAGAGGTTAGTATCAAAGATTTGTTTGAAGGAAAACAAGATATTAATGGTACAAACAATTTGAATATTAACAAGTTAGCCTATCTAGTATGTAGAGGTGGATGGCCCGATACCTTAGATTTGAAAGAAGATATTGCTCTAGAAACTGCTTATGATTACTTAGATGGGGTTGTAAATTCAGATATTTCAAGGGCAGATGATATTACAAGAGATCCTGAAAGAGCTAGAAGAATAATGAAGTCTTATGCAAGACATCAAGGCACACAAATTGCATATACAGAGATTGCCAATGATATAAGCACGAACGAACTGAATTTCACAGATGAAACCGTTGCTTCATATTTGAAGGCGCTAAAGAAGATATTTGTTGTTGAGGATATGTTATCTTGGAATCCTAATTTGCGTTCTAAAACATATATTCGAACTACAGATACAAGATATTTTAGTGATTCAGCCATAGCGGCTGCCTCTCTAGGTGTTGGGCCAAAAGATTTGATTAATGATTTAAATACTTTTGGACTATTATTTGAAACGATGTGTATAAGAGATTTAAGAGTATATGCAGAAGGATTAAATGGCACACTTTATCATTATCGAGATCGTACAGGTTTAGAATGCGATGCAGTTATTCATTTAAGAAATGGTGAATATGGTCTTATTGAGATTAAGCTTGGTGGAGATAGACTAATCAGCGAAGGTTCTTCTAATTTGCTAAAACTTGAATCATTAATTGATGATAAAAAAATGAAGAAACCATCTTTCAAGATGATATTAACCGGAACAGATCGTTATGCTTATAGAAGACCCGATGGAGTTTTAGTTGTTCCTATTGGTTGTCTTAAGGAGTGAACTACCCACCGCTTAGAATCTGACGATTCTTGAAGCGAGGGCTTCCTGCTTCTCAGAGAACAGCGGCTGTAAGAGTTCGTCTTACACTCTCTCCACAGGCTTATGGGTTTCCGCAGTTCCTGCGGTACCTTTTTATTTCGTGTGCTTAGGATCTGTAACGAAATAATATCTGCTATTATTTTATAACATAACAACTTATTTTGTTACATATATGATATAATAACACCGAGAATACCGGTTTATGTCTGTAAGTACTGAAACGAAAAATGCAGTAACAGAGTTGATTACCATCATGACTCCTGTTCTTAATGAAAAACAGAAAAGGATTCTTTATGGTGCAGCTGCCAAAGTGCTTGGACATGGAGGTGTTACAGCAGTACAGAAATCTGTTGGTCCGGCAAAAGAAACAATCATTGCGGGAAAGAAAGAAATCGAAAAAATCCAAGGTTCTGAAAGCAGTGATCTTCCAGAAGGAAGAATACGCAGGCCTGGAGGAGGCAGAAAAAAAGCAAAGGATAAGAATCCATTACTGTACGATTATATTGAGGAGATTATAGAGGAATCCACATACGGAAGCCCGGTAAACATACTGAAATGGACAACTCTAAGTCTGCGTGACATAGCAGAACAGGTAAAAGAAAAGTTCGATATTGAGATAAGTCACAATATAGTCAGTAGAGCTCTTGAAGAATTAGGCTATAGTAAACAGCAGAATCAGAAGAATCTTCAGGTAGGAGAACCACATCCCGACAGAAATGCACAGTTTTGTTTTATAAATAACAAAGCTCAGGAATTTATCGAAGCGGGAGATCCGGTTATATCCGTAGATACAAAGAAGAAAGAACTGATCGGAAACTTTAAGAATAATGGGTCAGAATATCGAAGAGAGCGAGATCCAAGACAGGTACTGGATCATGATTTTGCGTTACCTGAATTGGGCAAAGTAGCACCATATGGAGTATATGTGTTAAACGATAATACAGGTTTTGTAAATCTGGGAACGGATCATGATACGAGTGAATTCGCCGCTGAAAGTATCTGCAGGTGGTGGTTTACAGTTGGAAAGAATACATTTCCGAACGCAAAGAGAATTTATATCAATTCAGACGGTGGAGGCAGTAACAGACCGAGAGGACTACAGTGGAAATATCAGTTACAGCAGATTGCGGACATCACCGGGCTAGAGATCCATATGTCACACTTTCCTCCAGGAACAAGTAAGTGGAATAAGGTTGAGCACAGACTGTTCTGCTATATCACAAAGAACTGGCAGGGAAAGCCACTGATAGATATAGAGACAGTAGTAAATCTGATATCAAGCACAACCACGAAAAAAGGGCTGAAAGTCAAATGTGTACTAGACACCAACAAATACGAACTAAAACAAAAGATCACAGACGAACAAGCTAATACAATCAACCTGGAAGAATGTGATCAATTTGGAAAATGGAATTATATTATTCTTCCTGCTAAAGGATGAATTTAATTTATGACAATTCCTTAGATGACTGCTCCATCCTGGATATGCAGGGAATAACAGAGGCAGTAAGCCATTATTATTTCTCCAACGGAGAAAGTTTTGAAGGGTTTTCTGTAGCACCGGAATATCAGGAAGCATTTGAAAAACTGGCGCAAGACGCCAGGTGCTATCACGACAGTTAAGGGAACTCAAATATCCTGAAGATTAAATTCCACTTCAGCCATTTCAACTTTATGAGTGAGTTATTCTAATCACTCGGGGTACTTTGTGATAAACTTTTCTAGGTATGCGGTCTATACGTACAAAAACGATATTGCTGATTTTACTTGCGATCCTCTGTTCTTCTGGATTAATTGGAGCGGCGAGTATTTTTTACGTACAGAAAGAAAGCAGACGCACCAGTACTTCCATCATGAATCTTTCCTGTTCCGAGCTGCGTGTCCGTATGGATGATAATCTGCGCAGTGCAGAACAGGCAGTAGAAATGATGGGCGCTTATGCCTCAGATCAGTTGATCTCATATGATCGTCTGGCGCGGGATTATGATTACCGGAAGTCTTATACGGATGGACTTGCGAAAGTATTTTCAGAAGTGGCTCTGGGTGTAGACAGTGCGTTCTCTTATTACATTCGTTATAACGTGGAAATCGGTGAACAGGAAGCAGGGTTCCTTTACAGTCGGCGAACCATGAATCAGAACTTCCTGAAACTACGGGTGCCAAACCTGACCGGAGTAGATCCGGATGACCTGGAAAACGGTGGGTGGTACTACCGTCCAGTACAGGCTGGGAAGTCCGTATGGCTGTCTCCGTACTATGATGCCTCACTGGATCACTATACGATCACCTATGCGGCCCCAATGATGAAAAATGGAAAGCTTGCGGCAGTGATCGGTATGAGCATCGACTTTTCTTCCATGATGAATGATGTGGCAGACCTTACTGGTGTGCAGTATGGATATGCGGCGTTAACCTCTGGCGATGGAGAAGTATATTACCATCCGACATTACAGCTGGGAGAGCAGATGAAGGATCATGTTGTGACGAATGGCGGTCTCGATGTGATTCTGGAATCACAGAGCAGTGAAGGGTCTTTAGTTCAATATCGCTTTGATGGTGTAGATAAGAAGATGGCATTCGCTACGCTTCGAAATGGAATGAAGCTCTGGTTCTGTGCAGATTCCGCAGATATTGATGCGGGAATGTATCAGTTAAGCCGGCAGATCTTACTGGCAATGGCGTTTGTTATGGCAGGGTTCACAGCGATTGCGCTGGTTGGTGTATCGCATATTGTCAGACCATTACAGCGATTGATTGCGGCGGTTCATGAAGTGGAGAGCGGTAATCTGAATGCGGCGCTCCCGGATGCGGAAACCAATGATGAAGTTGGGGTGCTTACCGCCGCATACAGTAAGGCAGTTGCCTCCATGCGCGAACATATGAACTTCGTTAATTCTCTGGCATATAAGGATGGACTGACTGGTGTTAAAAACCGTACTGCTTATGAAGCAATGCTGGAAGAACTTGATAAGAATGGGGAACAGGATTACGCAGTTGTCATGTTCGATGTGAACTGGCTGAAGAATGTAAATGACTGCTTTGGCCATGAAGAAGGCGATGAACTGTTAATTACAGCAGTGCGCAGGATCTGTAAGCTGTATAAGCATA
>JAFUGM010000010.1 GCA_017469355.1 Solobacterium sp.
ATACTGTAGGAGAAAACGTATTTACAGCTGCTTCAGATGAAAGCCGTTTAATCAGATACTGACAGATTTTGATTAAAATGCAAAAATCTGTCAGTAGTACTGACAAATTTGTGTTGTTTCCTGAAAATCTGTCAGTATAATAAAAATGGGAGCGTTGCATTAATGATTAAACGTGAAAGATATCTATCTCAGATACGTGCATTCTATGATTCGGATTTGATAAAAGTTATTACCGGTATCAGAAGGTGCGGGAAAAGTGTAATACTTGATCAGATAAAAGACGAAATCAGTCAGCGTTCAAAAAATGTAATTTACCTGAATTTCGAAGACCGTACAGTTCGCAGGAAAATACATAATGGTGATGAGCTGATTGATTATGTTGATGAGAATAAAGATGACCAGCTATGGTATGTCTTCTTAGATGAGGTTCAGAACCTTTCTGAATGGAATGAAGCATGCAAAACTCTGCGGCTCCATGGCTGTTCACTCTTTATCACCGGTTCCAATTCAAAGCTTTTATCCAGAGAATTCACAAAGGAACTTTCCGGCAGATATGTTTCCTTCCGGGTCCGTCCTTTCGTGTACACCGAACTGACAGAGTATGCAACGCAGCTAAACAAAACAATTTCCATAACTGATTACCTGATCTGGGGTGGGTTCCCCGGGCGTCTGGCTCTTCCTTCGGATGAAGCAATGCGTTCCTATCTTCTTGATCTGGACGAAACTATTGTCATCAACGACATTATCAGCCGATATAAAATCCGAAAGACGGATGAGTTTCAAAGATTTGTTAATTATGTGCTGATCAGTAATGCAAGAGAATTCTCATTTAATTCGATCACAAAATACATGGCATCTCATGGATCAAGCACTTCTAAAACAACGATCAAGAAATGGATGGAGTATCTAGAAGAAGCCTACGTGATTCAAAGAGTCAGACCATACTCCACGAAAGCGAAACGGGAGTTGGATTACAGTTTCAAACTATACAATGAAGATGTGGCGATGAACTCTATTCGTGTTTCCAACAATCGTTTCGATTTGTCTCACAATCTGGAGAATATCGTTTTAAACGAACTGATATATAAGGGATATGAAGTCTCCGTTTTTCAGAACAATGGAAAAGAAATTGATTTCTATGCCCAAAAGCACTCTAAGGCTTACTATATCCAGGTTGCTTTAAGCGTTCAGGAAGAAAAAGCGTATGAACGTGAATTCTCCGCATTCAATAAACTCGATCAGTCAAACAGAAAGATTCTTATAACAAATGATGAATTGGACTATTCCACCAGCACCGTTGACCATTTAAAACTAATTGACTTTCTGAAGGCAGATGAGCTGTAAAAAAGACGAGAGTTTCTTAGCGATGAATTATTCGAACTGTATTACTCGTTATGAAGTAGGCAGTCGCATTCGTTGATTGAGTTTCAAATGTATTGGCCCATGATTTGGCTAATCCCAAACAAGTTTAAGATTGAAGAAATCTTTCATGCTGAATGGATACAAATGTATTTTGTGAAGGATACGGTAAAGTGACGTGGCAATAAAACATGCATGACTATGGCCTTGCTTATGTTGTAAGCGTATCTTCAGTCATATTCATTGCATATATAGATAAGACCCTATAGGATATTTTCTGTTGGTCTGATGGCCCCAAATCCATTACAGATCAGTAATGACAGTAATTTGGTTTGTTGGAGGACCTCATGAAACAGAACTATAAGCCTGAAACGCATGGCTGCGCTGCAGTACGGGCTTTGATGAATATACGCTGGAAAAAAGCAGTATTTCTACTTATTTCTCTCTTTTTAATCTTATTGAATTTTGAGCCGATGCCGGTATATGCGGAGCGTGATGTTGTCCGGATTGGCTTTTTCAACTCAGATCATTATGGATATATCGGCCTGGAAGGGGATTTACGAGGATATGATGTTCAACTTTCCAAAACCATCGGGATGTATGGTGGATTCAAAGCTGAAATGATTGGTTTTGATAGTGTGCTGGAAATGGAAGATGCCCTTCGCGATGGAGATGTGGATGCACTGATTGATTTTGTGAAAACGGACAAACGGGAAGAAGAGTTCATATTTACCGATAATTACATTCTTCAGGAACAGATCAGTCTGTATACAAACGATGATTCTGAATCTCTGAATTCACATGATCTTGCGGAAGCGGAACATCTTATTATTGGCAGCGTGTCTGATGCGGGATACTTAGATTACTTTATTGAATACTGCGATGAGCTTGGGATTAACCCGGAATTTATGTCGTTTTCAACGGAATCTTTGATGAACGCCGCATTGGAACAGGGGTTGATTCAGGCAGGTGTTACCGGGAGCGCTGTACCCAATGGATGCCGTGTGCTTTTGACAACACCACCGCTAAACTCTTATATAATGTTACGCGCTCAGGATGTCGCACTGAAGGAGCGGATTGATTCTGCGATCAACCAGCTTAAAATCGATGATCCAAGTTATTATTCGAGTCTTTCCAACCATTACATCGTATCCAATGATAATGAAATGGCCCCATTGAGTGCCCAGGAGCGTGCGTACCTTCTCAGCCATCCCGAACTGACTGTCGCTGTGATACGGGGCGCGGAACCATTTACCGTAGAAAATGAAGATGGAAGTCTTGGCGGAATTATTCCGGAATACTATCGGGCATTGGGAGATCTGCTTGGAGTTTCGTTCCAGTTTGTGGTATTTGATGGGACACAGGACGCGATCAATGCGGTGACAGAAGGCACAGTAGATATTCTTGGTCACTATTATGGAGACATCATCATCGCGGACAGTGAAAATCTTTACAATACGATGACTTATGGCTCTGCTGAGTGTGGACGTCTTGTACGAAGCGGCTCCAGCACGGTATCAACGGTTGCGGCTACGACACGTACGATCTATCTGTTATCTGAACAGCTGGAACCGGATATCCAGCTTGTTGCCTATCCCAATGTAGAAGCGTGCTATCAGGCATTAATGCACAATGAAGTGGATGCGATGATTGGATCCATGATCAGTATTTCGTGGTTGATTAATCAACATACGATGCGGGGAGTAAACCTCTCGATCCTGCCGGAAGTGACCGTAGGTGTTCGTGGTGCTGTTTCCTGTGACAATACTACGTTGCTGTTTATATTGAATAAGGCAATCTCTGTCTCAAGAAATGAGATGGAGGAGGCAATAGTTGAAAATGCGGTGAATGGCAAAATCGATTTGCGTACGACGCTGGAGAATCTCCCGGTGGGATATACCATCGGAGCGCTTTCCATTCTGGCATTGCTGGTATTCTTTCTGATTGTCTCGATTATTCTATTGGTTCGCAGTAACCGTGCCAGAGTTGCGTTACTGAATCGTGAGATGAATGTGGATGGATTGACCGGCGCGAGCAGCCGGCGGTTTGGTACGGAGCTTCTGATGCGTGAGCTGAGCCTGTTCCAGCGTTACGGGGAGGGGCCAATGCTGGCGATGTTTGATATCGACCACTTTAAGGAGAAAAACGATACCTTTGGACATGAATATGGAGATTTCGTTTTAAAACATGCAGTAGATGTGCTGCGTGGAACACTTCGTAAATCCGATACGATTATTCGCTGGGGTGGAGATGAATTCATTCTGATCTGTCCCAAGGTTCGCAGGGATGGTGCGGAATCTCTGCTGGAGAAGATTGTGAACACCATCAGCCATTCCGAGTTTCTTATGGATGGAAAGGGTGAGAAGATCACGGTTTCCATCGGGGCATCGTTCTTTTCGAAGGATGACGAGGATGTCATGTCCGTTCTGCGCCGATGTGACAGTGCACTGTATCACGCAAAGACGATCCGTGACAGCTATTGCGTTTATTCCGATGAGTCAGGCGAATAAGTTTCTGACAATATGCCTTGTGGGTAGTTTGGCATGATGCCGTTATAATTCAGGCAATTCTTAAGATTCGAGATCCTCGAATCATTTTTTGTTTTGTTTCCGTTTATATAGGTGTAACGGAACAATATGGGAGAGGAA
The DNA here is from genome assembly GCA_017469355.1 of Solobacterium sp. Lineage (GTDB taxonomy): Bacteria > Bacillota_I > Bacilli_A > Erysipelotrichales > Erysipelotrichaceae > Bulleidia. The sequence continues at coordinate 4,008 of JAFUGM010000010.1, forward strand.
GTCATGCGTGTGATCGATCGGTCGAACGGATGGATTACGGAAACGGAAGAGCGTCAGCTGGACGAATTTGTGGAGCGGTATTATCCGAAGATTTTTCGTTATTGCCTCTTCCATACAGACTCCAGGGAAGAGGCGGAAGACTGTACCCAGGAAACCATGATCAAAACCATTCGCTATTGTCGGGATGACATCAGTGAATCCGGATTACATGCGCTGGTATACAAGATTGCGAAGAATATCTGTATTGATCATTCCCGCAGAAGGCGTGCCGAGGTTTCTCTGGACAGTGATGGTTGGGACCACCTTGTGCTGTCCTATGAAGTATCGCTTACGGATGAAGAAGAAACATTACTGAGTTATACAGGGTCGCTTTCCGACGAACTGAGAGAAGTGATATTACTGCGATTTGGCCAGGATCTTACCATTCGTGAAATTGCGGAACTGACAGGCGTACCGTTACGAACTGCCCAATCGCGTTTGAATCGGGCAATCAAGTTGATACGAAAGGAGCTTAGCGATGAATCATAAGTCATGGGAACCACTATTGAAGAAGATTCTGCAGGAAAACCTGCCTGTGGATGAAGCCAGAATGAGGAAGGTAAGGATGGTCGTAAGACAGGAATATCTGCGTCACGCGCGGAGGCCACAGAGTTCCATCCTGGAGTTTCTAAGCACAGTGATACTGGCACAGCGGCGAATGTTGTTCTTGTATCTTCTTGCTTCACTTGGGGTATTTGGTTTCACGCAGCGCATTGCCGGAAGTGGGAAATGGGATCTGTATGCGCAGCTTCTGGCGGTGCGGGGGATGGCAGTACTTGCGTCATTGAGTGGATGGATAGGAATGGATCGGTCGCGACATCATCGCATGTATGAAATGGAAGCAGGAGCAGCCTTAACCCCTGGGATGCGGATGATGGCGATACTGCTTATTCCTTTAAGTGGAAGCGGATTAATTCTTCTTGCCTCTCTTTTTGGCATGAGTTCCATTGCCCGGGAATATACATTGTTAATTCTTGAGCTCTCCTTATTGTGGTATGGACTTGAGTCAATGGGTACCTTGTGGGTCACCATGTTAATTCGAAGTCATGAGTGGAAGATTCCAACAATATTGACCTGGATTGGATTAGTGGGACTTGAACTCTATGGACGAGCATGGATGCGTGCCATGACACTGATGGAATGGAATGTTTTTATCTCCAGGAGTCTTGTGGTTCTGGGTGGGATGGTGTTATGCACACTGATTTATCTAAACAATTCAACTTATATGACGAATTATATGGAGGACTTCTGATATGGAATTATTCATCGATCATGTCACAAAACAATATAAAGATAAAACCGCAGTGAATGATGTAACGCTTTCATTAACGCCCGGGATATGGGGACTGCTTGGGGCTAATGGGGCAGGGAAGACGACTCTGATGCGTATGATCGCAGGAATACAGCGGCCAGATCGAGGCAGAATCTGCTATGACGCGATTTCCATTGATGTATTGAAAGGAGCTTACCGTTCCATTTTTGGTTACCTTCCGCAGGAATTTGGCTTTTATCCGGAATTTACTGTCCTGGATTATCTGGAATACATGGCGGCACTGAAAGGCCTTGGCAAACCCATGCGCAGCGAGCGGATTGCGCTTTTGATGGAACAACTGAGTCTAAAGGGTTTGGAACGAAAGCCAATTCGAAAGCTGTCCGGGGGAATGAAACGCAGGGTCGGGATCGCCCAGGCATTATTGAATGACCCGGAAGTACTGTTGCTGGATGAACCGACTTCCGGACTGGATCCCGGGGAGCGAATCCGATTCCGCAACCTGATTTCGGAATTTGCCCAGGATCGGATTGTGTTGATTTCAACACATATCGTTCCCGATGTGGAATTCATCGCCTCTAACAATATCATCATGAAGCAGGGAACGGTGATCGCCGAAGGAGCCTCCAGGGAGCTTGCGTCTGCGATTGAGGGAAGCGTATATACGGCTGTGATTCCAGCGGAAGATCTTCATCGCGTGGAAGATCGAACCCGGGTGATCAATCTGCGCAATCTTGAAACTGGACAGGTGGAGGTTCGCTACCTTAGTGAAGATCAACCGCTTCCAGGCAGTACTCCATGCGAACCACGATTAGAAGACTATTATCTCTGGCTGTTTCCGGAAGAAGGAGGAGAGGACGGATGTTGAGACTGGAGTTGAAGAAGCTGATAAAAACAAAGCGGATCATGATCATTCTGTTATTCATGATGGTGTTAAGTGTTATGGTCTCCTATCTGCCTGTAACCTATGAACGGTGTGTGATTTCAGATGGGGAAGGAACACGTGAACTTACGGGTATGGCAGCCCTGAAGGTATTGCGGGAAGAGGATCAGGCGGTCAGTGGCGAAGTAACCCCCGCCCGCATGAAAGAAGCACTTTCCGCATATCATACGGTGCTTCATGACTATGGAGTGGATTCCGTAAATGATCTGCCGGAAGGAGTATATGGAGAACAGTTGCGCCGCTACCGTCGGTTTTATCATATCCTTCGGGAAGCTTATGCCAGTTCAGATAGTGGGATTGCGCCAGATCTTCTGGAGTTAACAGAAGAAGAGATGGATCACTTTGAACAGGTGCGGGCGGAGAGGTTTGAATCATTGATGGAACAGGAACATCGCCCATTGGCAGTGCGTTTAGAAGCCCGCAGGATGTATTCACAGTCTTCGGTTCCTCTGCGATATGCCGCATATTTCAATCCGAATGTGCTGGACTATGAAACCCTGGTGTTCTTTCTGGTGATGATCGCCTCGGTTCTGATTGCGGCTCCGATCTTTTCTCTGGATTATGAGACAGGGGCAGATGATATTCAGCGCTGCACCGTACATGGGATGGAACGGCTGGTGATGGTACGGTGTGCTGCGGTGGTTCTGCTTGTCAGTGGAATGTATCTGTTTGCGGGAACCGTGTTCTTTGGGATGACTCAGCTTTGTTATGGAAGGGAGATGATGAACTCGGATATTCAGACGGTGATCTCCTTATTTACCTGTGAACCATGGACAATTGGGGAATTAATGCGAAATATCGCCTTAGCAGGATATGTTTGTGTGATTGCGACCACCATGTTCACCTTGATGATTTCTTCCCTGAGTCCGTCCTTTGGGTCATCCATTGGCATTGCATTGCTTGGGATGTTTCTGCCCATACTTCTTGATACCTTTATTTCTTCTTCGATTACCGATTGGCTGATTACGCTACTGCCTTCGTGTGGGTTAATGCTGCAGAAAAGCTTCTACTATGCAGTTTACACGCTGTCATTTCTAAGCGCTGGGAAGATTGCGGTTGCTTCGGAGCGGGCCATGACGGTATTTGAGACGATCGGAATTCCGTTATTTGCGATGCTGACATTGCGGTATTACCGTCTTCATGGCAAGCGTGCATAAAAAGACCCACGATTCCGTGAGTCAAGTAATGAATGGATTACAGCGGGCCTGCCTCCCGCTTTTCCTTTGTGGCGTCAATCACCTGATTGATCAGACGAACCAGCTGACGCTGCACCTGTTCTTCGGAATAGAAGCGGTTTTTCGGTTCATCAGATTGGTATGAATGATTCCACCGATGATAAAGGTCAGGAAGAACTCCTCATCAATATTCCCGTTTTCCTTTTTTCCTAACTCAATAAGCCAGCGCTCCATTTTCCGGCCCTGATCCGGTTCGCGTCCCTGTGCCAGAATCTCAAGTTCTGTTTTCCGGGTTTCCATACATTTGAAAAACCCTGAGAGATAGCGATCCGGATCGTCATAGATCATTCCGCGGTAGGGGAAGTCCTTCAGGCAGTCCTGGATGATTGCGTCTTCCACAGCGTCATTGAGGGCGTAAATATCTTCGAAATAGTGATAAAAGGTGGTGCGGTTGGTTTTTGCCAGCTGGCATAGTTCCGTAATGCGAATTCGATCCAGCGAATTGCGCTTGCGCAGTTCCATAAAAGCACTGCCAATACGGTATTTCGTCTGTTGGGTGCGTTCACTGTTTTTCATACAAATATATTAACACCTGTTGTCAATTTTGCGGTGGTTGTTGACCAGACAAAATTTGTTTATAATGTTTTTGACGCATGAGTATGCTTGATGAAAGCGTTTCCGCTTCATTTGCGGAATCCCGCCAGTCAGGATGAATCGTGCAAACGAGAAGGAGGCGGAAAACGGAACTTAGCACCGGGTTCTGCCTTTTTATTATTCTGTTATATAATTTTTTCTGTTATGAACGAGTTGTGTATCGGAATTCTGGCCCATGTTGATGCGGGAAAAACGACATGTATCGAGTCTTTTTTTACGCATGCGGGCGTGATTCGCTCTGCGGGAAGGGTGGATCATGGGACGACGGTATTTGACAGTGATCCCAAAGAGCGGGAACACGGAATTACGATTTACTCCAAGGAAGCTTCCTTCCAATGGAAGGATACCCGGATTCATGTGATTGATACCCCGGGTCATGTGGATTTTTCCGGTGAGATGGAACGGGTGCTTTCCGTTCTGGATATGGCAGTGGTGCTGATCAGTGGGCTGGATGGAGTTCAGGCCCATACCGAAACCATTCTGAACTGTCTTGACCATTACCATATTCCTCGTCTGTTTTTCATTAATAAGATGGATATCGCACGTCATTCCAAAGAGGAACTATTGGAAGATCTGAACGCGAAGTTTTCAAACAGTATTGACTGGGACTCTGATCATCGGGAGGAAGATCTTGCGATGGTCAACGAGGAATTATTGAATGAGTATCTTGAAACGCAACGCACAACTTCTGAGAATGTGAAACAGGCGATTCGCCAATGCCAATGTGCACCGGTCTATTTCGGGTCTGCGTTAAAGGATCAGGGAATGGAAGAACTGCTGGATGCGATTGTGACGCTGTTTGAACCAAAGCCGGTACGGGAAGAGTTTGGCGCCCGGGTATTTAAGATCACTTCTTCCAATGAAGGAAAGCTCGCTCATGTACGGGTGAGCGGAGGGGTGCTGAAAGCCCGCATGGCATTAACGGAAGAGGAGAAGGCAGATCGTGTATATCTGTTAAACGGAGCAACGCCTGTCGTAGCCCCGGAGGCAACTGCCGGCCAGATTGCGATATTAACTGGAACCCATCATTTAAAACCTGGTCAGGGGTTGGGATTTGAGGCAGAACATGAACCTGTTTCCCCATTAATTGAACCCTGTCTTTCCTATGAACTTCATACTGAGAATGACCGTGATCAGCGGGTGCTTTATGAAGCGTGTGCCACACTTGCGGAAGAGGAACCAACACTTTCCTTATTGGCAGGAGAAGATGATAACACCATTCATATCTCTGTCATGGGAGAGATGCAGAAGGAAATACTTCGTTATCGCCTGAAGGAACTGACTGGAATGGACGTGGAATTCGGGCAGGGAACGATTGTCTTTCGGGAAACCATTCAATCCACGGTCCATGGGGCAGGGCACTTTGAGCCGCTGCGTCATTATGCGGAAGTTCATGTGCGTCTTGAACCGGGGGCACGGGATTCAGGGATTTCCGTGCGCAGTGAATGCTCGGCGGATGAGCTGCCGATGCATTACCAGAACGCTATTTTAAATGCGTTGTCTTCGATTCCTCATCGCGGCGTTCTTACCGGAGCGCTTCTTACCGATGTGAATATCGTGCTTACCGCAGGAAAGGGACATCTGAAACATACGGAAGGCGGAGATCTGCGAAACGCATCCCGCCGGGCCGTACGTCAGGCGTTGATGAAAGGTGATTCGATTCTGCTGGAACCGTATTGTCATTATGAACTGTCGCTTTCTTCGCAATACTTAAGTCATGCGCTATATGATCTGGAACGCCGGGACGCTTCTGTTACGGTAACGGAAACACCAGATGGAATTGTGCTTGAGGGAAAGGGACCGTTGCGGACAATGTTAAACATGCAGGGGGAAGTAACTTCCTATACCAGAGGTACCGGGCATTGTGTGGTTATGCCATGTGGGTATGAGCCGTGTGTTCATCCCGAGCCTTTGATCGAAGCCTCCGGCTATGATCCGCTTCTGGATCTGCGCAATCCTGCAAGTTCGGTATTCTGCAGTCATGGAAGTTCCTTTACGGTCTCCTGGGAAGAGGCGGACGCCTTTATGACAATCCCGGTGAAGGATAGGACAAGGGAAGGGAGTTATTCCCATCGTACCTATCATGTTGGAGAAGAGGAATTGAAGTCCATTATCGCTTCTGAGTCCGGCAATAACCGGAATCCCAATAAGACCATGCGGGAGAAGGAAAAAGTTGTGAACTATAAACCTGCCAAACCTTCCCCGGAACTTCCGGAATGCCTGATTGTGGATGGATATAATCTGCTTCATAGTCGGGGCAGTGCGGAAGGATCCATTACCGTCCAGCGAGAAGAACTGATTGATGAGCTTGCGGCTTATCAGGCCTATCTTTCTCATCGCATGATTGTTGTGTTTGATGGGTACCAGAGAAAGGACAATGCGGGATCAGAATTCCGTAATGGAAATCTTGAAATCGTATATACAAGAACCGGTCAGACCGCAGATGCGTATATTGAAAAACTGGTGGGGGATCTCACAAAACAGTATCGTATTACCGTTGTCACAAGCGATGCACTGATTCAGAATTCGATCTTTTCGCACGGGGCGATGCGCATCAGTTCCCGGATGTTTCTGGAAGAGATGGAACAGGTAAAAAAGATGTTCGCATCCGCATGAGCGGTTGTATAATTGATTCGGAATTTTACGGGGAAACCCGCTGTATTTTCAGTTCTATTGTTTCATCAGGAGAGTTATGGTTAGAGATTATTTTTCATTTGAGACCATTCGCGACAAAAACGGCGAGGTGGTCTGCTATCATGTGACCGCAATTGGCACGATCGAAAAGGACGGGGGCACCCGGATGCGGAGTGACCTTGGAAACAACGGAGATCGCCGCATGGCATTCGGGAAGATTACCATCCGGGGAAGAGACCGGATGATTGGTTTACTGCTCAGAGAAACCGGAAGCCGTGCCTACTGGCGTTCATCCGATGATCAGGGGCCATACTGTATTCTCAGCTTCGCCGCAAGAGAGAAACATGCGGAGGAGATCTATAACCTGAATGAAGGAGACCGGGTATTGATCGAAGGCCGTGCCTATATCCGCCAGAACACCTCTGGAGCAGAAGACCGTCTTCCCGAGCTCAGTATTACGGTAAGCAGTTCCTTCCTGCTTGGCAGAAAACGTCGCCCGCAGACCCTTACCAGTTCCATCATTCCGCAGAAAACACCTCGCAATATGCCGGAATATACGACACAGGATGTGCTGGAATCCCTGGCTGGAGAAAAAGAGGATGACATTCCGATGATGTCTTTTGAACCGATGCGTCCGCAGGAAGATGAGGATGCGCCGATGGGTGGACTGGAACCGATGGAGGACAACGCATGAGACGGGCAGGAATCCTGATGCCGATCTCATCGCTTCCATCTCCGTTTGGAATCGGAACGTTTTCCAAGGAAGCGTATGACTTCGTGGATTTCCTCGTTCAGGCTGGACAGTACAGCTGGCAGATTCTGCCGCTTGGTCCGACGGGATTCGGGGATTCGCCATATCAGTCTGTATCCGCCTTTGCGGGAAATCCGTATTTTATTGATCCTGTCACACTGAAGGAAGAGGGATTGCTTAGTGAAGAAGAGCTCTGGTCCTATGATTTTGGGTCGGACGTGACACAGGCAGACTATGGAAAACTGTATAACTTCCGCCTGCTTCTGTTAAACACTGCCTTTCAACATTTTGAGGAGCAGGGTGGAACCATGAGCGATGCCTGGCATGACTTTCTCAGCGAGGAAGCAGACTGGCTGGAAGATTATGCACTGTTCATGGCGATCAAGAAGGAACAGGACGGGAAAAGCTGGCTTGATTGGCCTGCGCCATTAAAGAAGCGGGAAGCCGCTGCGTTAAAACAGGCAGGGGAGGAACTCGCATCTTCTGTGAACTTCTTCCGCTTTGTTCAATATGAGTTTTTCCGGCAATGGAAAAAACTTCATGCGTATGCGCAAAAACAGGGAATTGAGATTATCGGAGACATGCCATTCTTTGTATCGCTGGACAGTTGTGATGCGTGGAGTCACCCGGAAGTGTTTGAAATGAGCAGTTCGCACACCCCACGGGCGGTTGCCGGAACTGCCGATGGGCAGGTCTGGGGGAACCCGGTCTATGACTGGAAGGAATTGAAACGGGATCACTATGGCTGGTGGATGCGCCGTATGGCATTTGCGGCGAAGATCTATGATGTGATACGAATTGATCACTTCCATGGGTTCCTGTCCTGTTATGCGATTCCCTGGCCAGTCGATGAAAAAGCCAAGGGCGCAATGGAAAAAGGCCCTGGCATTGCGTTCTTCCAGGAGCTCAAAGCACAGCTTGGTGAGATTCCGATGATTGCGGAGGATCTTGGTTCCGTAACCGAAGAAAATACAAAGCTGTTGAAGGATACCGGAATTCCGGGTATGAATATTCTTCAGTATGCTTTTACCAGCTGGGACAGCATTTATCTTCCCCATAAGATTGAAAAGAATGCGGTGGTCTATACTGGTAACCATGACAATATGACAACCCCCTCCTGGGTGAAGACATTGAATGAAGGAGAGCGGAAGTTTACCCGTGCCTATATCCGCTCCTGGAATACGGATGATAACGGAATGACCTGGGATATGATCCGCGAAGCATATCACTGCCCCGCAGATCTGTGTATCATTCCACTGCCGGATTATCTGTGTCTTGGTGAAGATGGAAGAATCAATACCCCGGGCACTGCCCAGGGAAACTGGAAATGGCGGCTGAAGCCCGACTTCCTTTCCAAGGAACTGGCGGGTTCGATCCGCGCATTAGCAGAAACATATGGACGAATTGTGAAACAGGAGAAATCCAATGGCAAAGCGGACGATTCATTATCGGTGTGAGCAGTGCGGGAAACTGCACATGGCACAGGTTTATGAAGGAGTGGATGTCGCAAAGGAGCCACAGTTCCGCTCCCGTGTCATGGATGCGTCGATCTTTGATTTCGCATGTCCCGACTGCGGCTATGTGAACGGAATCATCTATCCCTTTGTCTATCATGATCCTGACCGCCGCTTTCTGATTCGCCTGATCGATCAGACGGTCACCGGGGATCCGTTTACTTCTCTGTTTGATACGGAAGAAGAGACGGATGCGGCGATTAAAGGGGTTGTCGAAGATATGAAACAACGGTATCGCTTCCGGGCGGTGCGTACACCGAATGATCTGATGGAAAAGATTGCGATATTTGAAGCGGGATATGATGATCGGGTGATCGAGTTAATGAAGATCTTTCTTCTTTCCAGCCGCAATGATTCCTCTATCCTGCATCTCTACTTTGCGCCGACGGACGATGGTCCGGTATTCCTGATGGAAATCGAAGCCGGCTTTACCGGCTCCATTCCATTAGAGGAAACACTTTACGATTCCATCGCTGCCAAAACTCAGGAAGCGATGAATCCTGCCGATACCGAGATTGATTCACTCTGGGCATCGAAGTTCTTCGATCGCATGAATTGAGTATCTGTTCTTGCTATAGAGGAATGAACGTCAATAACGAATATGAAAATCGAGCCAGGACAGGCTCGATTTTACTCATGGTTTATTCGCTTTCTTCTTCCGTCAATATACCTGGGAAGTATTTCTCTTCGAACTCCCGGACCGGAATCGGACGGCTGTAGAAGAAACCCTGGAAGATATCACAGCCGATTTCTCTGAGGTAATCTACCTGCGAGCGGGTTTCTACACCTTCGGATACGACTGGCATTCCAAGTCCTTTCGACATTGCGATTACCGCATTAAGAATGGTACGGGAACGGGATTTATTTTCGGTTTCCCGCAGGAATCCCATATCGATCTTCAATACGTTTGCGTTGAGATCCTTCAGAAGATTCAATGAAGAGTAACCGGAACCGAAATCATCGATTTCAACTTCAAATCCAAACGCCTGAAGACGATTGATGAGACGGATGGTTTTCTGCGCATCACTCATGAATACGGATTCCGTAATCTCCAGCTTGAGCTTGGACGGAGGGACGCCATAGGAACCCACAAGCTTTGTGAAGGTCTCATAGAGATCAAGGTAATAGAAGTCCTTGACGGAAATATTGACGGTGAGAAACAATCCGCCTAGTGGAGTGTCTTCCCACTTCTTCAGCAGCTTCACCGCAAGCTCCCACATGTGAAGATCAAGATGATAGATCTGACCATAGTCTTCCAGCACCGGGATGAATTCTGCCGGAGGGATGACTCCCTTAGTCGGATGAATCCAACGGCAGAGGGCTTCAGCCCCAACCAGTTTTTCATCACAGGTAATCTGCGGCTGTAAGTACATCTGGAACTGACCGGCATGTAAGGCGTCGTGGAATTCGTTGATGACGGAAAGATCGTGAAGCGTATGTTCCATCATCTCTGCACTGTAATAGGCATAGGCGTTTTCCCCAACACCCTGAATGGATTTTGTCGCAATGGTTGCCCGATCACACATGATCGCTACCGGGGTAACCCGGTCTGTAATCCGGTAGATACCGGTATGGTTGCGCACGGAGAAGCTTTCGTTTGCGAACAGGTTGGTTACGGTATTCATGCCCGATAACAGATGTTCGGGATTGAATTCATCTTCCTTCAGGCATAACGCAAACCGGTCTCCCTGAATCCGTCCGACTAGATAATGCGATTTCTCCGCACAATAGAGCTGAATGGTTTCCGCAATCTTAAGCAGAAGCTCATTTCCCCGCTGAACTCCAAACAATTCATTGAACAGCTTGAAGTCACGAATATTGGATACTAACAGCACATAGTCATGTTCTTTATCCGCTTCCAGTAAGGACCGCACTTCACTGTAAAAGCCATAGCGGTTATATACCTGAGTGAGTTCATCGTGGGTAGCACGGAAATGCTCAACATCAAACCGCTTTCCATCTTCAGAGCGGTCAAAGAAGAAATAATAGTAGCCGATGACCTTATTCAGCGCATCTTCCAGCGGATAACGCTGGATTTCATAGGTCCGTACTTCTGCCCGGCTGATAAATGGCTGGCTCCAGGACTCCAGGGTTCTGGCATCCAGGTCAATCCATTCATCGAGAATGTTCTGAAGCGCGTCAAGGTCATCCTTGCATTCAAACATACGGAATACTTCCGCATTGGCATAGATACATTGGTTGCTTAAATTGAAGCAGGCAATGCCGGAATGCATATTCTGAATCACGTAAGTGAGACTGTCTGCGAACTTTTCCCGGCTGACACGGCGATCTTCCATGGCGGACTGGGTCACTTCAGGCTTTGAAGTAATGGTGATCAGTTCCACGACACAGACATATGGCTCACCATCGGGAAGTTCCAGTTCTATCGGTTTTGCGAGGATATGATAAATGACACCATCTTTCTCCTCATCCTTTTCCAGTTCCGTTGCGGTCTCCAGTGCGTCAAGAGAAATGCAGTTGGTGCAACGGTTGGAAATGTTCCAGACGCTGTAGCAGTAGGGACCATAGCTGATACCGCCATTACGACGCAGTGAAAAGATCCGGCATTCGTGAGGATTCACGAGACGGACGCCGTCATATTGTTCTTTCATACGCTCAAGATAAGCCTCGAGCTGTTCCGCATTGTATCGTTCCAAAGGAGTTTCCTTCCTGTGGCTTTATGATACCAGAGAAGTGTGGGGATTTGGTGAAAATCCGGAAGATTGAACATCCATGGACAGTTTTCAGTTTTTTGATTTCAAGCATATAATCTATTACATATGAAACGAAATACATACGCAAAGGAACCCGAGACGTTTCTTGAATCTGTCTGGGATTTTATAAAAACATTGATGATCTCCATGGTCATTGTTTTTCTGGTCGCTAACTTCGTTGCCCGGCCCATTCAGGTTCGGGGCGATTCCATGTATCCGACACTGGAATCTTCTTCGATCGGAATATCGAATGTGCTGGGACGGAAAATGTCCGGATTGAAGCGCTTTGATATTGCGATCATTTACCTCAAAGATAAGGATGAATACCTGGTCAAGCGGGTAGTGGGTCTGCCAGGAGAGACTATCTCCTACCATGGAGGAACGCTCTATGTGAATGGGGAAGCAGTGGAAGAACCGTTCCTTGATACGTGGTATCGAACCCAATGGGGTGAACCATTCATGGAGGATGTGGAAGAGATTACGCTGGAAGAAGGGGAGTACTACTGTCTGGGAGATAACCGGCCTTCCAGCCGTGACAGCCGATACTATGGGCCATTTTATGAGGAACAGATCGTCGCGAAAGGAAGCTTCATTCTGTATCCGTTTGATCAGTTCGGGGTGAAATCATGGTAGCGGTACAGTGGTATCCCGGTCATATGGAAAAAGCCCGGCGGGATATGGCGGAACACCTCAAGGCAGTTGACATGATCATCGAACTGCGCGATGCGAGAATTCCCATGGCCAGCCGGAATCCGGTACTGGATGAGATGGCGCCAGGGAAACCCCGACTGATCGTATTATCGAAGGCAGATCTTGCGGATGAGGTTGTCACAGAGACCTGGACGAAAGAACTTGAGAAAGAGAATCGGAAGTGTCTTGCGTTAAATATTGCGACGGATAAGAATGTCCGCCGGCAGATCATTTCTGCCTGCGGGGAGCTGACGGAAGAAAAACGGCAGCGTATGATCCGTAAGGGCATTCGCCCTCGGGCGATGCGCGCCATGGCATGCGGAATTCCCAATGCGGGGAAGTCCACACTGATTAATCGGATTGCTGGGCGGAACAGCGCAAAGACAGCAGATAAACCAGGAGTTACCCGTGCCCTTACCTGGATCAAGGCAGATCCAACCCTTGAGATTCTGGATACACCAGGAGTTTTATGGCCTAAGTTTGAAGAACCGCGGACAGGAAGCCTGCTTGCGGCGACAGGTGCGATTAATGAGAATATTCTCGATCTCAAGGAGATCGCAATGGATACCATCCATGTGATTCGGGACTTTTATCCTGGCGTCATGGAAGAAACCTATGGCGCTGAGGTGACAACCCGCACCGATGTAATGCTGGAACGGATTGCGGAAACACGTCACTTATTAAAGGAAAACGGTGTCCCGGATGTGGATCGGGCAGCCTCAGTATTTCTTCATGAGCTGCGTCGGGGAAAGCTCGGCCGGCTGACCTTGGAGCGAATCAAAGATGAACAGAGTGAAGAAAACCTGTAGTAATGAATATGAATTGAAGGCCTGGGAAGAAGGAAAACTGGTTCTTGGGATTGATGAGGCAGGACGGGGGCCTCTGGCAGGACCACTGGTGATCGCCGGGGTGGTATTTCCGGTTGGATATCAGAACTCGGAAATCTATGATTCCAAGGCAATCAGTGAGAAGAAGCGGAATCTTCTGTTTGATGTGATCAAAGAGGATGCGCTTTATTTTGAAATCCGCATTGTCTCCCCGGAAGAAATTGACCGGTATAACATCTATCGGGCAGATCAGATGGGTTTTCAATCGATTGCGGAACAGCTGCCTTGTGATCTTGTTTTGACGGATGCGATGCCGATTCAGAGTGAACATGAGATCATTCCTTTAGTAAAAGGGGATCAGAAGTCGATCAGTATTGCCGCCGGCTCCATTCTCGCCAAAGTGACAAGAGATCGAATCATGGAAGATTATGACAGGCAATGGCCCCAATATGGCTTCGCAAAGCATAAGGGGTATCCAACCCCACAACACCTTCAGGCACTTGATCAATACGGAATCACACCGATTCACCGGAAAAGCTTTGGGCCCGTCGCCGCCAAGCAGATGACACTGGACCTGTTTCCTGAGGAAGGATAAGAAAAGGGATTTGAACGCTGTAAGGCCACTAGAATGACTCAATTCTACTGGCAGTGCAGCTTTTTTGTGTGGAACTTCATATTTCTTCGCTAAATAGTTAGTGATGAATACAACAATTTCAAAACAGGAGATCCTGGCGCGCTATGCGACAAAGTACGAAGGAGAGTGGTCATATATCGCCAATGCGTTAAAAACCGGTGAACCGGTTCCGACGCGTCAAGCCAAAGGAAGCTATATCACGATCTATGATGATGCTTATCCATCATCGCTGCGTTCGCTTCGGTTTCCGCCCTGGGTATTGTTTTACCGGGGAAATCTGAACCTTTTGAACCAGCAGGCAATGACCATTGTGGGCAGTCGGGAGCTGGGC
>JAFUGM010000076.1 GCA_017469355.1 Solobacterium sp.
CTGGCGGCTTGCCTTTTGAATCAGTTTTCCAGTTGACGCAGTTTTCTTTATAGGAAGATACTTTACCAATCGCTTCCATGATCGCCGCCCGCCTTAAGTAGACCGGGAACTTATAAAAGGCTGTTGTGAAGTTATACTTCGGCAAAGGATGGTCCTTAGTCGAAGTGGTGATGCGCTGCACATGGTTCATACGTGCTTTTGACCCGGCTATAGCCACAACGTCGATCCACTCTTTAAGCACCACTTCGATATACCAGTCGACCGCTTGTCGATAGAGATGCACAGTCGGCTTGAAAACATCGTTATAGCCTTTGATTTTAATACTGTATGTGCTTACAATCTCCAAGGCGATCTCCTTTTCACTTAGTAATATTTTAACACTTTATAAAGTTATTGTAATGTCCATCACAAAACAGTAATCGCCGCTACCCCCATCCTTCACTATCGTTTAGAGGAAGGGGACTGCGCGGCGGTGTTTTCGTTCAACTCCGCCAAGAATGGTTTCCTGATTGTAATATTTCAGATCATAGCCTTCCGAGAGCCGCCCGACCTCTTCGAGAATCCCGGAAAAGTCATATGTTCCATCACCCTGATCCGCATCCATCCACACTGTTCCATGAATTAACGCATCACCAGTAAAGAAAAACTCCATCGAAAATACTTCCGGCTCTGTAACTTTCTCTTCCACCGCATCGGTTTCTACTTCCACCATGGGTACTTCCGGCACTTCTTCCTTATAACAGGCACCCAACGTCAGAATAAGCACACCGCCAAGCAACAGATTTCGCCCAAGCCTACTCACATGTTTCCTCATGCGCTCCATTATCGCATACGATGTCGTTTTCATTTCATCCGAAGCTGAAATGTGCGATGATTCATTCATACCTTTAACAAAAGAAAAGGAGAATTTGTTCTATGGCACTTGATCCAAATCTTTATATTCACGAATCGGATAAGGCAGCGCTGGATACCCTGAAGGCAATTCCCGGGTTTACCCCGCTCATCCGTTCACTGATGAAATCCTGGAATGAGAACCAGTTCCGCATTCTGAACATGTCTTCAAGACTCCGTCTTTCGGAAGAGCAGCTCCCCCGCTACTACGAAATGCTGGGGCCGATCTGTCAGAAACTCGGCATTGAAGTACCGGAGCTGTATCTGGAACTCAATGTCACACCAAACGCCTATACCTATGGCGATACAAATCCCTTTATCGTCGTAACTTCCGGGCTTTTGGAATCACTTCCCGAAGAACTGATTCCGACCGTGCTTGCGCATGAGTGCGGGCATATTGCCTGCCATCATACGCTGTACCGCACCATGGGACAGATGATTCTTGGCGGAACCATGGCGATCCCAGGGGCTGGAACACTCATATCTCTGCCGCTGAAGACAGCTTTTGCATATTGGATGCGATGCAGTGAATACTCCGCAGACCGGGCTGCGATCCTGTGCGATGGAAGCGCAGAGAATGTCATTGAAATGTGCATGCGGCTGTCCGGGTATATCAAAACGATTCCGGATGAGGCGAGTAAGGAAGGCTTCCTTTCTCAGGCAGCGGAGTACAGGCAGATGATCAATGACAGTAAATGGAATCAGACCATGGAGTTCATGATTCTCGCCTCGCAAAGCCATCCGTTAACTGCAGTACGCGCCTATGAGGCAAGAGAATGGGCCCAATCCGAAGATGTGAGTCATCTGTTTACCTATATGAAGGAAACAGAATCCGGTGGACATCACACAAGTATCCCCCTGTCCCAATCCGCATCTTCCTTCCTTGGCAAAGATCATCTGATCATAAAAGAGCGTCTTGAACAGGACGGATTTGTGAATATAAAATCCGTGCGTTCGTATGAAGGAACCGGAACTCCCGGCTCTGTGACCGATATCTCCATTGGTGGAATTCATGACATTGCGGAACATACCTGGGTTTCCTGTGATGCGCCCGTCATTCTTACCTATTATGAGCCACTGTCATTGGAAGAACTGCGGACTCTTTATCCTGATCAGGTATTTACTCCCTTCAGCTCAGCAGGCTGCACGGGAAAAGGCGCAGAAGAAGTAATACAGGCATTTGAGGGCGCAGGATTCACCAACCTGATTCCAATCCGCTATGAAGGAAACCGTCCGTTCCTGGCCCGGGAAGGAAGCGTGCGAGCCGTAAGAATTGCGGATCAGGATTCCTTCCAGGAAAACACAGGATTCAAAGCAGAAGAGCCTGTGCGCATTATCTTCTATTGATACTTTATATGAAACGGCAGTCTCAATCGGCTGCCGTTCTTTGTTAGTGGGTCTGTTTCGCAAGCAGCCATCCCATCACATGGATTGCCTGTGCGAATGATCCGTTCTCTATTTCTTCCTTCAATTCCGCTTCACTTAACCGGCAGACATTCAGGAATTCCGTTTCATCAAGATCCTGATCAAAAGTCTTCCGGCAGTTTTTCGCAAGATATACATATGCATAGTTATCTGCGATCGTCGCATTGGATGGAATGGTAATCAAATGTGTCCATTCTTCCGATTCATATCCGGTTTCTTCCCGAAGCTCCCGCTTGGCACAGAGTAATGCGTCTTCTGCCTCAGATGCATCAGTTTCCACCCGGTATTCCTTTCCATCACTGCGTTCCAGCCCGCCTGCGGGGAACTCGGTCGTTACCCGCTTGATGCCCTGGCGATACTGTCTTACACAGAGGTACTTTCCTTCGGTATCGATCGCCACAATCACTGCGAAGTCTCTTCGGCTGTAACTGTAAAACGGTTCAAATACCGTTCCATCAGGAAATCGGTACGCAGAGCGTCGGAAATCAATCCATTCATCCTGAACAATATGTTCTGTGCTTACTTCTTCCCATTCCAGAGATTCAATCTGTGTTTTATCCATAGCAGGCCTCCGTCTCACAAGAATACCATATTCCTTCCTTCCCTTTGGGACACCTTCAATATATTTTTCGATGTCAAACTATCCGGCCAGCCAAATTCTGAATGAGGACTAAACAGGCTAAGCAGTGACGTGAGGAATCATTTGAGTTCTGTTTGGGAAATTCAATCTGCTTCAGTTAACGCACTCTATTTTGTGCGTATGAGATTGTGTAAAAGTGGTAGAATTTGGTCTGTCGATATGAATAATGGTAGGGGAAAAAGTAATCTCGGCATTTTGAAAGTGATCATGTTATCGCTGGTTTTTTTCTTTGCGGCGATGTTAGTTCTGACACAATTGGTACGAATCGATACCAGTCAGTTCATCGACATCTCCGAAAAGATTCATACCGTGGTTGTACGGCCGGATGGCACCCGGGAGTTATATCTGCCTGGTGACAGCTATACGATTGAAAAAGGAGATCACTTCATCATGTCCATCCTCACGGATGAAGATGAATACCTTCCCGATGGATCTCTGGTCTTCAACATGTATAACTCCATTATCAAAGTCTACAGCGGAACGGAACTGCTCTATGAACAGGACACTTCCGATCTGAAGGAAGGCCAGATGTTAGGAGACCTGCGATATTCCATTCCTCTGCCTCATAACTACAATCATCATGAAATCAAAATCGAAGGTGACCTGATTTCCAACAGTCCCTTCGGCAAACCCGCTTCACTGATGATCCTTCCGCATGATAAAACCATGCAGATGGCATTGGCAAACAATGAATTCATTTTCTACAGTTTCAATACACTGATTGTCGTATCTATTCTATTTGGATTCTTCTTCCTGATTCTTTCCATTCAGGATCATCGAATTCATGCCGGGTTATGGGTATCCATTACTTCCGTGATCATGTGTACCTGGTATCTTGGCTATAAGACAATGCTTTATATCATCTCTGACTGGACTGAGTTCAACGCAGTTGTGGAATATATGGCAATCTTCGCGATCAATATCCCCCTTTCCTTCTTCATGCATACGCAGTTCTCTCGCCCATTGTATAAGCGTATCTCGCTTATCCTTGGTTTCCTGTATCTCATCTTCTTTGTGATCGCAACCGCATTGAACTATTCCTCTTCCCCGATTCAGTACTGTGATCTGCTCTTATACAGTCATATCTTTACGGGAAGTGGACTTCTGTTATATATCATCGGTCTATATACCGATGACACAACGGAGAAACGGTTTGACTTCCGTGTGCTTCGCTTCGGCGTCAGTATGTCTCTGGTAATCGGCGCTTCTGCATTTGTCCTCTTTAATCTAAGTATCGATGCGCAGAATGCACTCAAAGTAGCCCAGTTCAACTACGTTCCCCTGGCAATTCTGATCCTGATTATTTCTCTATATATCAGCGTGCTTACCTCCTATGCTCAGGAGACCATCACTACAATGGAAGCGGAGCGTCTGGCGAAACTGGCTTATATGGATTCATTGACCGGAGCGCCAAACCGATCTGCACTGTATGAGTCCTTCGCGATGATGGAAGCGAAGAATCTTACGGACTATGTCATGGTGTTCATGGATATCAATGAACTGAAAAAGACGAACGATGTCTATGGCCATGAAATGGGTGATAACCTGATCATCCTGGTCAGCACGGCGATTCTCCAGGTATTTCCACAATCTGAAACTACAGGCTTTGTGGGAAGATGGGGCGGTGATGAATTCGTCGCATGTGTCTTTGGCTCAAAGGAAACTGCCGATGAATATATCAGTGCCTTCCATAAGAAACTCGAGAAATTCAACGGAGAAAAACTTCTCCCCTTCCCCGCACGGGTCTCTGTCGGAACCTCCATCAGCACTTCAGAAGCTCCGAAAGACCCAGCCAAGGCAATCACAGAATCTGATAGTGCTATGTATGTAGACAAGGCAGAAATTAAGAAGCGGCTGAGCGAAACCGCCGCAATGCAAAAACTGGCTTAACGCATCCCTGCATTTTTCTGTGTTTCATATCTACGCATTATTTCGCTGAACAGTTCTTCACTCGAAGCGCCTACTGCGTCCGCATAATCAATCAGGAACTGAATGGTAGGGCGGTATGACTTCTGCACCCAAGCATAACGCAGAGCCGGGACAGATAGTCCCATCGACTCTGCTAACTGGATCTTGTTTCGGATAGGAGTACTGCACTCTTTTTTCGCTTCACAAAATCCGTTCGGATCACTTCCATAATTACATCATTCAAATTCGTATCCTTCATAAGTCAAAATAGTTTCGAGTAATGAACCGTAAGCCAAGAAAAAATGCGCCCAATAAACCCAAGCGCATATCCTATTGACTAGATAGTCGCAAATCTAGGTGTATAGTCGAATTTTGGCGCAAGATAATTAATTAACCTAGTTCGCTTCAAGTATACTATTCGAGCATGTTTATTGTCATCAACTTTTTTTCTCTTTGTGCATATTTTTCGACTGTTACTTTCTCATTGATCTAGGTGTGGGGTCAAAATGACCCCACACTCATATTCACTTATTCATCTTTATCTTTCCAGTATATTTTTGCGGAGTTCACTGTCTTGGATATTTTGATTTTCTCGACGTTTTTCAGTATGAATGAACGCTGTTCTTTATACTCCATTTTCTCAAATCGGAAGTTTCCAATCCGTTTATCGTTAATCAGTTTTCCTGAAATATCCTTCAGTTCATTCATCAGGCGGTCATGCTCATCCTGATAGTACTTTTCATCCACTGCGTTTTTACTGTGAACGACATCCAATTGATTCAGCTTCTTAAACACCTGATTTGCCTTTGAAGTTGCCTGATCCATCAGCTCGTCTTTAATTATTCGATTGCCATATTCATTGATCTCCTTCAGAAGGGCATTTGTAATTTTCAACTCGTTATAATACTTGCTGTTACATTCTACGCAGTAATAGTAAATAAACACTTTCTTCGTCTTCTTGTTCGACACAGTACATGTCGTTTTCATCTTTGCGCCACACCCGCAGTAGCATACGTTCCGATACAGATACTGGTGCTTCTTGAATACCTTTGTTGTGTGAATTTTCGCTATGATTCGTTCCTGTTGTTTTTCACTAATCAACGCCGGAATCAGATTCTTGAATGCGACGCCTCTGATTTCAACTTCACCATGATAAACAGGATTACGGATCATCTTGTACAGATGCTTCCAATTACGGTTGAAGTACTTCTTTGAATTGTATTCCACGGTCAGCTCTGAGATAGTTATTTCTTCTTCATCCAGCCGTCGGAATGTTTCCTTCATAAACGACGCTTCCGGTTCTTTCAGGATGAGTTTTCCTCGCTCATTTGGATCCTTCTGGTATCCGAAAGGGGGAAGTGACTTCACGTATTTTCCCTGACGGGCACCTTCTAGAAGTGCTCTGCCAACCCGCGCTGAAATTATTTCGCGTTCCCACTGAGCGATAACTGTCAGCATGTTCACCTGCATCCGACCCTGCGGTGTTTTCAAATCAATATTTTCCTGATAGGAGATCAGATCCACATCATGTTCCTGAAACATCTGCACCAACGATGCCATGTCGATAATCGAGCGAGACAGGCGGTCTATCGCAATGATATAAACAGCGTCGATTTCTTCTCTCTTGACCATATCAAGGAGCTGTTTCATCTTTGTTCGATTCAGGTCTTTTGCGGACTCACCACGTTCTTCCATCATGATGATTTCGCATCCGTCTTTATAATCTCTATTCACACGGGCAGTGAGGATACGTTTCTGTTCTTCCAGATTGTATCCTTTCTGAACCTGCCTCATGGTTGACTCCCTGACGTAAATTGCCACTTTCGCTGACATCCTGTATTCCTCCTGATTGTGAAAGCCTATAATGCCACAATAACGGCAATTACTCTTATGCAATCTCCATGCAGTAACGTGGGGTCAAATTGACCCCACAATTACATATCCGGCTGAAATATAGAAGATGACTTCGACGCAGCTTCCCGCTTATGATCTCTGTCCATTCTCGTGTATTTCGTGGTCGTCTGTACGTTAGCGTGATGCAGCGCATCCCGTACAAGATAAAGGTCGTCTGTTTCTTCGTAGAGATTTGTGGCGTATGTGGATCTGAGTTTATGTGGCGTCAGTCTGACATTCAGACCGGCACGTTGAGAATACTTCTTCACTAAGAGTTGGACGGATCGAACTGTAATCCGTGTATGCTGCAGCGATAAGAACACCGCATTGTTGTCGGGGGAAGGGGAGAGTCGATTGCGTCCATTGTTAACGTAATCTCGTAAGGCCACCTCTGTTTCCATCGGGAAAAACACTTCATCCAGATCTCCGCCTTTACGACGGATGATAATAGACGCTTCTTCAAAATCGATGTCGCTCAGATTCATGCCGACGAGTTCAGATACTCGGATGCCGGTACCCAGCAGCGTCATCACGATAGCGAAGTCACGCTGAAATGTGATGTCGTGCCTCGATCTTTCTTTTTCAGACAATCCTTCTTCTGATTTTACTGCTTCGAGTAATCGCTGAACCTGACCGGCATCTAATGCAACTACCGGATGAGAGGGGATGTCTGGCACATCAATGAGTTGAGCCATGTCGTGTTCAATTTCTCCGATCTTGTAAAAGTACTTATAAAACGATCTCAGCGACGAGGCTTTGCGTGCACGTGAACTCGGGGAGGAACGCATGATTTCAGCGCCGGATGAATAGTATTCGAGTGTGTCTAAATACTCCTGGATATCTTTCAGCGTGAGTTTATCCAGGATGCCCGCAGCGCGTGTAGATTTCATGTTTATATCCCTAAATCCTGGTTGTGTTTTCAGGTATGAAAAAAACCGCTTGATATCATATGCGTACTGCAGTCGTGTTCTTACGGATTTTCCTTTCAGATGCGTAAAAAATGACGCGCAGAAATCTGGCAGTTCACGGATTATTTCTTCTGCTAATTTTGTCTGACTGATATAAATTTCATCCTCGTAAGTCTGTGGCATAGTATTCTCCTGATTTAACCGATAAAAATGATCTGGACTCAGCACAGCAGAAGGCCGACTGTACGAGTCCAGACATAAATATATTACTATATTATTATTTTTCGCAAAATGTATATTTCACGAAATTTAGGATCTATTTAAGCCTATCATATTCCTATTCAGATTCCATACTCCTTCGAATCAGATTCTCTAAGAATCACTTCAAAGGTATTCTTTAATTTCTGACAGTTTCACTGGCTAATGTTCTCAGAAACGTTCCGCTGGATAACTTGAATGGAATCGAGGTAAATGCTACGATGACAGTGTTAAAGATCGTGAGTAATCAGTTAATTGCCGGAACGGCAGGCACTGCGGTTGTAACCGCATTATGAACTGGTTTTTCAGTTCTGATTGATACGCTTACGGTCTTTTTATTATTTCACCAGAGAAAGACGCACAAGTACTCGCAGAGAACGTGGATTCAACTATAATGAGGTTGAAGAACAACACGTTCTTTCATTCTGATGCTTATACAGGC